>JAOPZP010000485.1 GCA_025964055.1 Conexibacter sp. | reverse complement strand
GATGCTCGTGGCCCTGGGCGAGCTGGGCTTCCGCGTCCAGCTCGAGGAGCCGGGCCAGTGGCAGCCCGACGCGCTGGCCGCCTACCTGGCCCGCGTGGTCATCCGCGGGATCCCGAAGAGCCGCTAGCCCGCCGCCAGCGCCGCCAGCGCCGCGGCGATCCGCGCGGCCACCGCGTCGCGCTGCGCGTCGTCGGCGTAGGTGGTCCGCGGCCAGAAGAAGCCGCGCAGTCCGTCCTTGGGGTTGCGCGGCACGACGTGGCAGTGCAGGTGCGGCACCGACTGGCTGACGACGTTGTTCATGGCCACGAACGTGCCGGCAGCCTCCATCGCCGCCGGCACCGCGACGCTCAGCCGCTGCACGGCGGTGAAGAACGGGCCCACCGCCGTGGCCGGCAGGTCGGCCAGCGTCTCGACGTGGACGCGGGGCACCAGGAGCGTGTGGCCGTGAAACAGCGGCCGCGCGTCGAGGAACGCGACGTGGTCGTCGTCGGCGTGGACGATCGACGCCGGGACCTCCCCCGCGACGATCCGGCAGAACACGCACGGCTTGGCCATGGCGCGCACCCTATGCGGGGCGGCGCGACCGGCGGTCAGCCGCGGCGGTCGAGCTCGGTGTCGAGGTCGATCGCGCGCATGTCGTGCTCGCCGGGCAGGCGGTCCAGCAGCGCGCGGAGGTGCGCGCGCTCGTCGCCCTGGCCGCGGGCGCTGCTGTCGAGCAGCGTGTGCAGCGCGCTCCAGGTGACCTTCATGCTCGCGGCGTCGAGGACCAGCGGCTCGCGCTCGTCGTCGACGATCCGCGCGGTCACGTCGTCGGCCAGCGCGATGATGCGCTGCTCGCCGTGCCCGAGGTCGTCGCGGAAGACCTTGAGCGCCAGGCGCAGCACCGGGCGCTCGTCGTCGTGCACGATCAGCGGGAAGGTCGGGCGGTCGTCCATGGCGAGACGATACGCGCGATCACTTCCGCGGCGCCACCGGCTCGCCGGCGTGCTCCTGGTCGGCGGCGGTCTTGCCGTCGCGGCTGACCGCCGCCTGCGTGTTGCGGCTCGTGAGCCGCTCGACCGGCAGCGTGGGCGCGATGTCGGGCGCGCCGAGGCGCGCCGCGTCGGCGCCGAGGTCGTCGTCCTGCTCCTGGGACTCGCGCTCGGCGGCGACCCGTGCGCGGTAGTGCTCGAGCTCGCGCTCCCGGTGCGCCTCGTCCCAGCCCAGCGGCCCGGCCATCAGGCGCGCGGCCTCCTCGGCCGCGGTGAGCCCGCGGTCCCAGGTCTCGATCGAGATGCGCGTGCGGCGCGTCAGGACGTCCTCGAGGTGGGCGGCGCCCTCGTGCGTGGCGGCGTAGACGACCTCGACGGCGAGGTAGTCGTCGGCGCCCTCCAGCGGGCGGCCGAGCTCGGGGTTCCCGGCGATCAGCTCCAGCAGATCGTCGATCAGCGACCCGTAGCGGTTGAGCAGGTGCTCGATGCGCGAGACGTGCACGCCCGACTGCTCGGCGATCCGGGCGCGGCTGTTCCAGCGGGCGATGTAGCCGTCGGCGCCCATCAGCGGGACGCGCTCGGTCACCGAGCCGCCGACCTCGTCCTCGAGGCCGTGCACGGCGGCGTCGACGGCGTCGGCGGCCATCACGCGGTAGGTGGTGTACTTGCCGCCGGCGACGGCGACCAGGCCGGGCACCGGGTGCGCGACGATGTGCTCGCGGGTCAGCGCGCTCGTGTCCTCGGACTCGCCGGCCAGCAGCGGGCGCAGGCCCGCGTAGACGCCCTCGACGTCGTCGTGGCCCAGCGGCGTGACCAGGTACCGGTTGACGTGCTCGAGCAGGTAGTCGATGTCCTTCTTGCTGGCCGCCGGGTGGGACTTGTCGAGCGTCCAGTCGGTGTCGGTCGTGCCGATGATCCAGTGCCGGCCCCACGGGATCACGAACAGCACGGACGTCTCGGTCCGGATCGTCAGCGCGGTGTCGCCGTGGATGCGGTCGCGCGGCACGAGCAGGTGCACGCCCTTGGAGGCGCGGACGTGGAACTGGCCGCGCGCGCCGACCATGTCCTGCGTGTCGTCGGTCCAGACGCCGGTGGCGTTGATCGTCTGGCGGGCGCGCAGCTCGATCGGCGGCGCGTCGGGGTTCTCCAGGTCGCGGACCTTGACGCCGGTGACGTGCTCGCCCTCTCGCAGGAACCCGACGGCCTGCGAGCGCGTGGCGACCTGCGCGCCGTAGGACGCCGCGGTGCGCGCGAGGAACATCGTGTGGCGCGCGTCATCGACCTGCGCGTCGTAGTACTGGATCGCGCCGGTGAAGCTGTCCTTGCGCAAGGCGGGGAACTTCTTCAGCGTCTGCGTGCGGGTGTAGTGCTTCTGCGCCGGGACGCCGCGGGAGCGGCCGAAGGCGGTGCCCATCGTGTCGTAGAGGACGAGGCCGGCGCCGACGTACGGGCGCTCCCAGCCGCGGTGGTTGAGCAGCGCGAGGAACGGCAGCGGGTGCACGAGGTGCGGCGCCAGGCGGTCGAGCAGCAGCGCGCGCTCGTGCAGCGCCTCGCGCACGAGCGGGAAGTCCAGCTGCTCGAGGTAGCGCAGGCCGCCGTGGATCAGCTTGCTCGATCGCGAGGAGGTGCCCGACGCGAGGTCGCGCGCCTCCACGAGCGCGACGCTCAGCCCGCGGCTGACCGCGTCCAGCGCCACGCCGTTGCCGACCACCCCGCCGCCGACGATGGCGATGTCGAAGACCTCGTCGCGCATGCGCTCCAGGGCGCGGGCGCGGGTCTCGGGGTTGATGGCTCCGTGCTTCGTGTCGCTCATGATCCACGCATTCCGGGGTCACCCGCCGGCCGGCCCGTGGGAGGGCTCGCCGCCGGTCGCCAGTAGGGAGTGCCGCCCATCGTCGTCCATTCTAGGCCCGCCGAACGGGGTCTCTGTCCGGCGATCGGCGCCGGTCGCCGCTCAGGCGGCGTCGGCCAGCGGCGCGTCGGCCGCCGCGGGCGTGACGCCCGTCAGCACCCGCAGCGCGTCCACGCAGCGCGGGTCGAACGCGGTCGCGGACTCGGCGACGAGCAGCGCCATCGCCCGCTCGGGGCTCCAGGCGCCGCGGTAGACGCGCGGGGAGACGAGCGCGTCCCACACGTCGGCGACCGCCAGGATGCGGGTCTCGAGATCGAGCTCGTCGCCGCCGCGGCCGTCGGGGTAGCCGGTGCCGTCGAGCCGCTCGTGGTGGCCGCGCACGACGCGGCGGATCTGCGCGGGGTAGCCGAGCTCGACCAGGAGCTCGTCGCCGAGCACCGGGTGGCGGCGGATGACGTCCATCTCGACGTCGGTCAGCGCGCCCGGCTTGCCGAGGATGGCGTCGGGGATCGAGAGCTTGCCGATGTCGTGCAGCAGGCCGCCGAGGGCGAGGTCGTGCAGGCGGCCGGCCGAGAGGCCCAGAGCCTCGCCGATGCGGACCGCCCACTCCGCGACGCGGCGGGTGTGCTCCTCGGTGGAGGCGTCCTTCGCGGCGAGGCGCGTCATGAGCACGCGGACGCGCGCGCCGAGGAACGCCTCCTCCTCGGCCACCAGCTCGGCGGCGGGGAGGTCACCGACCAGCGGATGCGAGGGGCGGCCGCGGTGGACGTCGAGCGCGACGGGCACGCCGACCAGGCCGACGCCGAGCAGCTCGAGCGCGTGGCCGGTCCACCAGACCCAGGTGTAGGGGTCCAGGACGAGGACGGGCACGAGCGCCATGCCGAGCCAGACGATGCCGACCACGACGACGAGGTCGCCGGTGCGCCGGGTCAGCGCGAAGGTGCGAACCGCGCGCGAGGCGACGATCAGGAAGAAGACGGTGCCGACGATCAGCAGCGCGATCGCCTCGGGCGAGTCGTAGCCGGGGACGGCGGGGACCGCGGCGGGGTCGACGAAGCCGGTGGCGCCGAGCACGGCGATGAAGCCCAACAGGCCGACGAGGGCGAGCGCGACGGTGCGCAGGTGGCGCGGGCCGCGCAGCGCGGGGAGCGCCGCGACGGTGAGGATCGCGCCGCCGACCGGCAGCGCCAGGCCGCCGGCGACTGCGACGACGCCGTTGGGCCCGATCAGCACGCCGGGCGTGGCGAGGCCGTGGATGGCGAGGATGAGCGTCATGGCCGCGAACGCGCCGCCGGCGACGACGGCGCGCGTCTCGCGGCGCCGGAAGCCGGCCCACATGAGCGTCCCGCTGGCCAGCGCGGCGATCGCCGAGCCGACGGCCATGATGAAGAGGTGCTGGGTCGCGCTGACGGGCGCGTGCTCCTCGCTGATGAGGAAGTGCATCGCGGCAGCGGGCACCGCCGCGCTCGCCGCGATGAGCGTCAGGTTCGATCCCAGGCGACTGCGCAGCAGGCGATCCACTGCCCGGGAGGATCGGCCCGGGGGCGCGCAGCTTGAATGCGCGGGGCCGGGTCAGCGACGCGCGGTGTAGCGCAGCGTCGCCGATGCGCAGCGCTGGCCGGTGGCGATCGTGCCCTGGACGCGCAGGGTTCCGGCCACGGTCCCGGTGCGACGCAGGCGCCCCGTGAGGGTGACGCGCTGGGCGGGCTCGCCCGCGGTCAGGCGGAAGCTCCCGTCGCGTCCGATCGCCGCGCGGCCGGTCTCGCGGACGCGCAGCGGGCCGACGTCGCCGAAGGTGTCGCACGGGTAATGCGCGACGGTGGCGGTGACGCCGACGACGGCGCGGCCGCGCACCTGGACGGTGAGGCGCCGTCCGTCGATCGTGTGGCCCGTGTAGGGCACGGCGTCGGCGAGCACGCGTTGCAGCGTACGCCGCCGGCGGTGCTGGACCGCCGGTCGGACGTGGCTCGACAGCAGGAGGAAATCCCGTGACGGGGGAGCCACCGGCGTCTACCGTGCCGCCATGAGCGACGGTGAGGTCCCGAGGGTGGTGCGGATCATCGACCAGGACGAGGACTCGTTGGCCCGCCGCGTCGACCTCGCGCTCTCCGGCCTGCCCGACGGCTCACGCGTCGACCACTTCACCTACTGGTACACCGGCCGGCCCCCGTTGCACGAGGCGACGGTGTCGCCGCCGGGCGGCGGGGGCGGCGGGGGCGGCGATGGGGCGGAGCAGTAGGGCTCGGCGCGCCCCCGCGCTGGGCGCCACTCGCGCCCGCGGCACGAAAGCCTTCAGACCCCGCCCTCGAGCGCGTAGCGCTCGACGATCCGGTGCTGCACGTCGGTGAGCGCGGGTGACTCGCCGCGCTCCAGCGCCGCGGCGGCCTGGGCGAGCGTGAGCCCGGTGCCGGTCAGCACCGAGCCGACCAGCGGCGGGACCTCGGTGCCGCAGACCCCGGACGCGCAGGGGTCGACGGTCCCGGGCGCCGGCGCGCCGTCGGGCTCAGTCCTCGACGGGCTGCCCATTGGCGGTGAGCGTCACGGGGATGTTCCCGCGCGTCGCGTTGGAGTAGGGGCAGACCTGGTGAGCGGCCTTGACCAGCTCGACCGCCTGGGCGTCGTCGACGCCGGGCATCGTGACGGCGAGGACCACGGAGAGCTCGAAGCCGCGGCTCTCGTTGGGGTGCAGCGAGACCTCGGACTCGATCGACACCTCCTCGGTGTCGACCTTCGCACGGCGCGCGACCGCGCCCAGCGCTCCCTCGAAGCAGGCCGCGTAGCCGACCGCGAACAGCTGCTCCGGGTTGGTCCCGCCGCCCTGGCCGCCCATCTCGGGTGGCAGGCGCAGGTCGACCTCCAGCGCGTCGTCGCTGGTCTTGCCGTGGCCGTCGGCCCGTCCGCCGGTGACGTGGGCCGATGCCGTGTAGAGGGTCTTCGCCATGCGCTCGACGATAGCGGGGGCGTCAGGCGTCAGACCGCCGCGGGCTCGGACTCCGGCGCGGGGCCGGCCGCCGTGCCGATCACCGCGTCGGCGTCGTAGCGCAGCAGCGCCGGGAAGGCGAGCATGATCAGCCCCACGCCCGCGATGCACGCCAGGCCGCCGGAGACGATCGAGAACCGCACGCCGGCCAGCGCGGCGACCGAGCCGGACTCCACGTCGCCCAGGCGCGGGCCGCTGGTCACCACGAGCGAGAACACCGACGACATGCGCCCGCGCAGGTGGTCGGGCGTCACGGACTGGTTGATCGTCGAGCGGCAGACGGCGCTGATGCTGTCGGCCGCGCCGGCCAGCGCGAGCAGCGCGGCGGCGATCCAGAGCGAGCCGGCCAGGCCCGCCAGCGCGATCGCCGCACCCCAGGCCACGACCGCGACGATCACGATCCGGCCGAGCCGGCGGGCGTGGGCGAGCCAGCCGGTGGTGAGCGCGGCGACCGTGGCGCCCGCCGCCACCGCGGCGTAGAGCAGGCCGGTCCCGGCCGCGCCCGCGCCGAAGACGCTGACCGCGAGCACCGGGAACAGCGCGCGCGGCATCCCGAACGTCATGGCCACCAGGTCGATCGCGAACGAGCCCATCAGCGCCCGGTTGCCGCGCACGAAGCGCAGGCCCTCGGCGATCGAGCGCAGCACGGCCTCGGGCTCGGCGATCGCGCCACGCGGGGGCTGCGGCGCCATCGCCCACACCGCCCCGACGATCGCCAGGCAGCTCACGGCGTCGATCAGGTACGCGGATCCCAGGCCCAGGGCGCTGATGAGCAGGCCGCCGATCGCCGGGCCGATGACCATCGTCAGCGTGCTGAGCCCGAAGTTGAGCGCCAGCGCCGAGCGCAGCTGCTCGGGGGCGACGAGGTTGGGGACGATCGACGCCGACGTCACGCTCTGCACCGCGCCGAAGCCGGCCATCATCGCGCCCAGGACGTACAGCAGCCAGATCGGCGGCGATCCGGCGAAGGCGAGGGCCGCCAGGGCGCCGGCGCCGACGACGAGCCCGATCTGGTCCAGCAGCAGGAGCCGGCGACGGTCGTGCCGGTCGGCGAGCGCGCCGCCGAGCAGCGCCATCGCCATGAGCGGCACCAGCTCGACCGCGCCAAGCAGGCCCGTGAGGAACGCCGACTTGGTCTCGACGTACAGCTGGTAGGGCAGCGCGACCAGCGCGGCCTGCGTGCCCAGGCCGGTGATCAGCTCGCCGCCGATCAGCAGCCGCAGGTCGCGTGAGCTTCGCAGCGGAGCGAGGTCGACGGCGATGCGGGAGAGCAGGCGAGGAGGCACGGCGGCCCGCCACGGTACCCGCCCACCCTAGAGTGGGCGGGGTGAAGCCCGAGATCCACGTCCTCGGCCTGTCGATCAAGACCTTCGGCCTCTTCTTCGCCCTCAACTTCGCGGCCTGGGGCCTGCTGGCCGGGCGCCGTCTGAAGGAGCTCGGCAAGCCGTCGGACTGGGCCTACGAGATGGTCACCGTCGCGCTGGTCGGCGGACTGATCGGCGCGCGCGGCTACTACCTGCTCCAGAACCACGACAGCTTGAGCCTCGGCGACGTCTTCGGCGGCTCGGGGCTCATCTGGTACGGCGGCCTGCTCGGCGGCGTCGTGGCCGTGCTGCTCTGGGCCAAGCGCAAGGACTTCATCTCGCTCGCGCTGCTCGACCTGGCCGGCCCGTGCCTCGCGCTCGGGTACGCCATCGGGCGCATCGGCTGCCAGGTCTCCGGCGACGGCGACTACGGCAAGGCGTGGAACGGCCCGTGGGCGATGGGCTATCCGCATGGCACGGTGCCGACCGCGCCCGGCGAGACCGTCCACCCCACGCCGATCTACGAGACGCTGACGATGGGGCTGCTGGCCTTCGCGCTGTGGCAGCTGCGCGATCGCGTGCGCCCCGGCGTGCTGTTCGGGCTGTACCTCGTGGGCAGCGGCCTGGAGCGGTTCCTGGTCGAGTTCCTGCGTCGCAACCAGGACGTCCTTCTGGGGTTGACGGCCGCGCAGCTCGAGGCCGGCTCGATGTTCCTCGCCGGCGTCATCTGGATCGCCATCGTCCTGCGCCGCCACGGCGGCCTGATGCTGCCCGAGGCCGAGCGCCGCTCGGTCGGTCGCGTCGGCCCGCCCGGCCAGCTCCACCCCGTCTAGACGCGCGGGGCTGCACCACGTCGCGTTCGCGCGCGGCGCGTGCGCGGTCCGTGGTCGACGAGCGTGCAGCGCGGCTGCGCGCGCAGGCGGCGCGAGGCCCGCACTAGGATCCGGGACCGATGGACGATGAGCTCCTCGATGTCTTCGACGAGCACGGCCGGCACGTCGGGACCAAGCGCCGCGCCGACGTCCACCGCGACGGCGACTGGCACCTGGCCTTCCACCTCTGGGTCGTGCGGGCCGACGGCGTCCTGCTGCAGCGCCGGGCCGC
>JAOPZP010000479.1 GCA_025964055.1 Conexibacter sp. | reverse complement strand
CTGCCGGATCGACGTGCGCAGCGCACGCTCCATGCGCTCGGGGTGCGGCACGTTGAGGATCGCCAGGCGCTCGACGCGCTCGGGGTGCAGCGAGGCGAGGATCCACGCCACAGCGGCACCCCAGTCGTGGCCGACGACGTGCGCGCGCTGCTCGCCGAGCGCCGTGATCAGCCCGTCGACGTCGGCGGCGAGGCGCTCGACGCGGTAGTCGCGCCAGTGCCTGGGCCGGTCCGACAGCGCGTAGCCGCGCTGGTCGACGGCCACGACGCGGAAGCCGGCCGCCACAAGCACCGGGATGACGTGGCGCCACGTCCACCAGAAGTCGGGGAAGCCGTGCAGCAGCACGACCAGCGGTCCCTCGCCGGCCTCGACGTAGTGCAGGCGCACCCCGTCCACCACGACGAACCGATCCTCGAGCTCCTCGACCATGCGGCGCAGCCTATGGCCCGGGCGCCGCCCCGCGCGCCGCGTGCTCTACGGGGCCGCGGGTACGAGCCCCTGGGCGAGTACCCGCAGCGAAACGAGCCCTCTGGGCGAGGCTTCGCCGAGCCCCCTGGGCGAGGCTTCGCCCAGCCCCCTGGGCGAGGCTTCGCCCTAGACCCGCAGGAACTTGCGCAGCGAGATGCTCGACCCGGCGGCCGACACGCCCACGCTGGCGACCAGCAGCACCACGGCCAGCAGGCCGAAGCCGATGGTCTGCGGCGCGGCGATCAGCGCGAAGTCCGCCGACAGCGGATCCAGGAGCGCGATCTTGCCGACCCCGAGCAGCGCCACCGCCGCGACCCCGCCCAGCGCGCCGAGCACGACCCCCTCGATGACGAACGGCCAGCGGATGAACGAGTCGGTCGCGCCGACCAGCTTCATCACCTCGACCTCGCGCCGGCGCGAGAACAGGCTCAGGCGGATCGTGTTGGAGATCAGCAGGACCGAGGCGACGATCAGCAGGATCGCCAGCCCGCCCATGGCGAGCTTCACCACGCGCGTGGCGGTGAGGATCTTGGTGGTCTCGTCCTTGCGGTTCTTGACCTGCTCGATCGACGCGTCGACCGGGGTGCGGCCGCCGGCGACGCCCGCGGGCGCGAGGGCGTCGCGCAGCTTCAGCACGTTGTCGGGCGTGTCGGGCGTCACGCGGAAGGTGTCGGGGAGCGGGTTGGCCCCGAGCAGCTGGTAGGCCTCCGGGTTGCGCTTCTTCTCCTGCGCGTAGGCCTGGGCCTTGGAGACGAAGGCGACCTTGCCGACGTGGGCGACCTTGTCGCGCAGCAGCGCCTGGACGCGGGCGATGTCGGTCTGGGTCGCGTCCTTCTTGAGGTAGACGTCGACGAGCACGCGGCCGCGCACCTCGTTGGCCGCGCCGGTCGTCGCCTGGACGACCGGGATGAACACGCCGAGCACGAGCACGGTGACGAGCACCGAGGCCATCGCGGCGAAGGACGGGATGGCGTTGCGCGAGATGGAGCGCATCGCCTCCTTGATGAAGAAGGCGGGCTTCATGGGCGCTCGTCGGTCGGGAAGATGTCATCGAACTCGTCGCGCGCCTCGCGGGCCGCGTCGCGCTCGCGCTGGCGGTCGGCCTGCGGACCGCGCTTGGGCTCCGGGGACGGCTCGCGCAGCAGTGCGCCGAACTCGGCGGTGTTCATGTCGGCGCGCGCGTACTGCGCGTCGAGCTCGTCGCGGACCAGCCGGCCCTGGTGCAGCTCGAGGACGCGGCGGCGCATCCGGTCGACCATCGTCGCGTCGTGGGTCGCGACGAGCACGGTCGTGCCGGTGCGGTTGATCCGGTACAGGAGCTGCATGATCCCGACCGACGTCTCGGGATCGAGGTTGCCGGTCGGCTCGTCGGCCAGCAGCAGCGGCGGGTGGTTGACGAAGGCGCGCGCCACCGCGACGCGCTGCTGCTCGCCGCCGGACAGCTGGTCGGGGAACGAGTGCAGCTTGGTCGCCAGGCCGGTCAGGCGCAGGATGTCGGGCACCTTGGCCCGGATCTCCTTGCGCGAGCTGCCGGTGACCTGCAGCGCGTAGGCCACGTTGTCGTACACGGTGCGGTCGGGCAGCAGCTTGAAGTCCTGGAAGACGATCCCGATGTTGCGCCGGTAGTACGGGACCTTCTTGCGCGTGATCTCGGAGAGGTCGCGCCCGGCGACGCGGATCGTGCCGGCGGTCGGCTCGATCTCCTTGATCAGGAGCTTCATCAGGGTGGACTTGCCCGAGCCGGTGGACCCGACCAGGAAGACGAACTCGCCTCGCTGGATCGAGAAGGACGCGGTCTCGAGGCCACCGTTGGTGGGCCCGTAGTTCTTTGAGACGCCGCGGAACTCGATGACGGACGGCGCGCGGTCCCGGGGGGCCGCACTGCGCTCGAGCTCCTGCTTGTGGCGTTCGACGATCGCCATGGTCTGACCGACGTTAGCCTCCGCCGCCGCGATCCCTGCCGAAGCACGGGTTCGTGCAAGCTAGATTGCGTGTGTGCCCTCCATCACGAGCGAGACCCTCGCCAACGGTCTCCCCCTGCACCGCGTCGAGCTGCCCGGGACGCGTGCGGTCACGATCCTCGCCGCCTTCGACGCGGGCGCGCGCACCGAGCGCCCCGAGGAGAACGGCATGGCTCACTTCCTCGAGCACCTCGTCTTCAAGGGCGGGGAGAAGTACGACCACTACAAGAAGGTCAACGAGACCGCCGAGCGCATGGGCGGGACGCTCAACGCCTACACGTCGCACGACCTCGTCGCCTTCCACATCACCGTGCGCGCCGAGGCGGCGATGGAGGCCATCGACCTGCTGACCGACTTCGTCGGGCGCCCGCTGATCGACGCCGAGGAGCTCGACCGCGAGCGCGGCGTCGTCATCCAGGAGATCCAGCGCTACAAGGACCAGCCGTCCGCCGTGGCCGAGGAGCTCATCGACCGCGCGGCGTTCGGCGAGCACCCGCTCGGCCGCACCGTCCTCGGCCCCGAGGACCACCTGCGCACGTTCAGCCGCGACGCCGTCGTGGCGTTCCGCGAGCGGCGCTGGTCCGGCTCGCGCGGTGGCGCGTTCATCGTCGGCAACATCGACCACGTGCCGGCCAACGGCCAGGTCGCCGAGCTCTTCGACCGCTTCCCGACGCTGCCGTCGCCCGAGCCCTACGAGCCCGCGCCGCCGCTGCACATCGACACGATGGTCGAGCGCCGCGACTCCAACCAGACGCACCTGCGGCTGATGTACGCCCCGAGGGTCGACGTCACCGACCCGGCGCAGCGCGCGGCGATGACGATCTACTCGACGCTGCTGGGCGGCTCGATGGGCTCGCGCCTGTTCGACGAGATCCGCGAGCAGCGCGGGCTCTGCTACTCGGTCTACTCGGCCGACCACTCGCTGGCCGACGCGTCGATCCTCCAGCTCGGCGCCGGCCTGGACTCGTCCAAGACGGCCGAGGCCTACGGGCGGATGCGCGAGATCGTCGCCGAGCTGCACCGCGACGGGCCGACCGAGGAGGAGGTCGAGCGAGCGCGCGCCTACGCCGCCGGCCGCCGCGTCCTGGCCTTCGAGAACACCAACGCGGTCGCGCGCTTCGCCGCCTCGCAGGCGATCGTCTTCGGCGAGGACATCGATCCCGACCGGGCGATCTCGGCGCTCGACGCCGTGACGTTCGACGACGTCGCCGCGATCGCGCGCGACGTCGACCCGGGCGCCGCCGCGGTGGCGGTCGTCGGGCCGCACGACGAGAGCGAGTTCTGACGCTGCGGGCCGGTGTCGCCAAAGGGGTGGCGCCGGCCCGCTCGTTCTGCCAATGTCACCCCTCGTGGTCGTCGCGGACATGCTGAACGAGCGCGAGCTGCACCGGTACGTCCAGCGCGTGGACGGGCGGTGGCCGCTGGAGCGCGTCATCCTCGGCGGCGCTCGCGTGCTCGACGCCCAAGGCGCGCCGCCGCAGCGGGAGCGCGGCAGCGAGTACGTCGCGATCCTGATCTCGGAGTACTTCGCCGGCGTGCCGTGGCTCGAGCGCGTCTACCAGGCGGGCAACCTCTGGGATGCATCGGAGATGGGCGGCACGGTCGACGTTCACTGCTACACGCCGGGCGAGTTCGAGCGCAAGCGCGACACGCTGCCGGTCGTGCGGCAGGTCGCCGCGCACGGCATCGAGCTCGTGGACGCTCCGCCTCCCCAGAACTGAGGACCCGCCGCCGGACGCGCGGTCCAGATCGCCGGCGATGCCTCAAGGGCGCGCCCGTGCCCACCCGATGGGACGGGCACGATGCCTGCCGCCCCCCTGCTGCCGCGCCTCCCGGCGCTGGCCGCGATCGCCCTCGCCGCCTTGGCGCTGCCCGCGACCGCCTCCGCCTCCACCAAGAAGTCCTCCTCCCCGAAGCTGCCCGCGAAGTTCCAGCAGCGCTACCACGTCAAGTCCGCGGCGGCCGATCCCGACAAGGACGGCCTGACGAACCTCTCGGAGTACCGCGCGCACACCAGCCCCAAGCAGGCCGACACCGACCACGACGGCCTGACCGACGGCAGCGAGGACGGCGACGGCGACAAGCTCGACAACGCCTCCGAGCAGCGCGCGGGCACCGACCCCGGCAAGCGCGACAGCGACGGTGACCGGCGCGCCGACGGCCGCGAGGACTCCGACCACGACGGGCTGAGCAACCTCGCCGAGCAGCAGACCGCCAACGATCCGGGCAATCCGGACTCCGACGACGACGGCGTCAAGGACGGCGCGGAGAACGCCGGCCAGGTCGTGTCGTTCGACGGCAGCGACCTGACGCTGCGCCTGGCGTCCAACGGCAGGACCGTCACGGCGGCCGTCGACCCCGCCACCGACGTCGTCTGCAGCCCGTCGACCGACTGGGAGTCGAGCTACGACGACTCGGCGGCCGCCGACACGCAGTCGCCCGATGACACCACGGCGCCCGACGACGGCACGGCCGCCGACGACCCGACCGGGGACGCGTCGACCGCCGACGACGGGTCGGTCGACGCGACCGCCGAGTCGTCCCGCGTGCTGTCGGCCGACCAGGCCTTCGTGCGGGCAGCCGACGACTCGGCCGACGATCCGGCCGCCGATCCGGCCGCCGCCGCCGATGACCCCTGCGTCACCGACCTCCTGACCGCGGGCGCCTGGGTCCACGAGGCCGAGCTGTCCACCGACGACGACGGCAGCAGCTTCTTCGACGCGGTGTCGCTGGTC
>JAOPZP010000453.1 GCA_025964055.1 Conexibacter sp. | reverse complement strand
CGCGGTCGCGGTCGCCGCCGTCGCTCTCGGCGCCGGCCATGCGGCCGCCCCGCTGACCGGGTCGGCGATCCCGCGCGCGGCAGTCGAGCTCCTCACGGTCAGCACCGGCCCGCGCTTCCACGGGGCGTTCGCCTGGCTGCCGCTCGGCGTCGGCGCGCTCGGCGTCGCGACGGCGGTCGCGATCGCGGCCACGATCCTGGAGCCGCTGCGCCCCGTGAACCTCGCCGGCGCGGTCGACCGCCACCGCGCCGCCGCGCTCGTGCGCCGCCACGGGACCGACACGCTCAGCGCCTTCAAGCTGCGCCGCGACCTGCACCGGCTCTGGTCGGCCGACGGCCGGGCGATGGTCGCCTACCGGATCGAGGCCGGCTCGATGCTGCTGGCGGGCGACCCGACGGGCCCGCCCGACGCGGTGCCCGCGATGATCGACGAGGCCATCGCATGGGCGCACCGCCACGGCCTCGGCTTCGGCGCGGTCGGCGCGAGCGAGCAGTTCGCCGCCACCGCCCGCCTGGCGGGCGTCCGCCGGCTCTACCTCGGCGACGAGGCGCTGCTGACGACCGGCGCCATGGACCTGTCCGGCGGCGCGCGCAAGACCATGCGCAAGGCCGTCAACCGCGTGGCGCGCAACGGCTACACCGCCGAGCTGCGCACGGTCGGCGAGCTCGACGCGGCGACGATCGCCCAGCTGCACGCCGTCAGCGACGCGTGGCGCGACGGCACGCCCGAGCGCGGGTTCTCGATGGCCCACGACGCGCTCGTCGACGAGCTCCTGCCCGACGCCATGGTGCTCCTCGGGCGCGACGCCGAGGGCACCGTCCGCGGGTTCCTGCACTTCGTCCCGGTGTTCGGGCGCACCGCAACGTCGCTGGGCTTCATGCGCCGCGAGCGCGACACGCCCAACGGGCTCACCGAGTTCCTCGTCGTCGAGGCCGCGCGGCTGCTCGGTGAGCGCGGCGTGACCGAGTTGTCGCTGAACTTCTCGGCCTACGGCCGGTGGCTGCGCGAGCCCGCCAACGTGGTCGAGCGCGCGCTGGCCGTGGTCCTGCGGCGGGCCGACAAGCACTTCCAGGTGGAGCGGCTGCTGAAGTTCAACGCCAAGTTCGACCCGCGCTGGCAGCCGCGCTACCTGCTGTTCGAGTGCCCGGCGCAGCTGCCGCGCATCGCGCTGGCGACGATGTGGGCCGAGGGTCAGCTGCCCCGGCTGCCGCTGGCCTCGGCGCCGGCGAACCCGGTGCCCGCGACGTTCTAGGGACTTACAGCGCCCGTTGACCGGTCGCGGCCACGACCGGGGCTCGGCGCCGTCGTCATCACAGCGCCCGCTGGCCGGTCGCGGCCACGACCGGGGCTCGGCGCCGTCGTGATCACAGCGCCCGCTGGCCGGTCGCGTGCACTTCCAGCCCTAGGTAGTCCGGGAACGCCACCGGCGTGACCCAGCGGGCGGCGCTGGCGATCATCGCGGCGTTGTCGGTGCACAACTCGCGCGGCGGGATCTTGACCGTCGGCGCCAGCGCGGAGAGCCGCTCGCGCAGCGGGCCGTTGGCCGCGACGCCGCCGCCGATGGCGAGGCGGTCGAGCCCGGTCTGCTCCAGCGCGCGCTCGACGCGGCGCGCGATCTGCTCGACGATCGCGTGCTGGTAGGCGGCCGCGAGGTCGGCGCGGCGCTCGGCGGCCGTCTCCTCCCCCAGGTCGCGGACCTTGTAGAGCAGCGCGGTCTTGAGGCCGGCGAACGAGAAGTCGAGGCCGGCGACGTTCTTGGAGACCGGGAAGGCGAAGGCCGCCGGGTCGCCGCCAGCGGCGAGGCGCTCGAGGTGCGGACCGCCGGGGAACGGCAGCCCGAGCAGGCGCGCGCCCTTGTCGATGGCCTCGCCGGCGGCGTCGTCCAGCGTGGCGCCGAGGACGGTGAAGCCCGCGTGGTCGTCGACGCGCGCCAGGAAGGTGTGGCCGCCGCTGGCGACGAGGCACAGGAACGGCGGCTCCAGCGGCGCGCCGCCGTCGGGATCGCGCAGGAAGTTCGCGGCGACGTGGCCCTGGAGGTGGTCGACGGCCGCCAGCGGCAGGCCGCGGGCGGCGGCGATGCCCTTGGCGGTCGCGACGCCGACCAGGAGCGCGCCGACGAGGCCGGGGCCGGCGGTGACCGCGACGAGGTCGACGTCGTCCAGCGTGGCGCCCGCGCGGGCCAGGGCGTCGTCGACGACCGGCGTGGCGAGCTCCAGGTGGTGGCGCGAGGCGACCTCGGGCACGACGCCGCCGTAGCGGTCGTGGATGCCCTGGGAGGAGATGACGTTGGCGCGGATCTCGCCGTCGTGGGTGACGACGGCCGCGCACGTGTCGTCGCACGAGGTCTCGACGGCGAGAATGAGACCGGCGGAGCCTCGCCCAGGGGGCTCGTTCCGCTGCGGGTGCTCGCCCAGGGGGCTCGTACCCGCGTCGTTGGTGACATCGACGCCCATCAGACCGCCCGCCGCAGCGGGTCGACGGCGTTGGGGATGTCGTCGAGGCTGCCGCGCAGCGTGGCGGGCGTGCGCCACATGATCACGGCGTCCTCCCCGTTGTCCTGGTAGTAGCGGCGGCGTAGGCCGGCGCCGCGGAAGCCGTGGCGCTCGTACAGCGCGATGGCGCCGGCGTTGGACGTGCGCACCTCGAGCGTGAAGCGCGGCTCGGCGTCGGCCACGCGGGCGAACAGCTCCGTCAGCAGCGCGGTGGCGATGCCCTCGCGGCGGTGATCGGGGTCGACCGACACGTTCATGATGTGCCAGATCGTGTCGTAGCGCGAGCAGATGCAGTAGCCGAGGATGCCGTCGGGGCCCTCGGCGGCCAGGCAGACGCCCGACGGCTTGGAGAGCTCCAGCACGAACATCGCCAGCGACCACGGCGTCGGGAACGCCCGGCGCTCGATCGCGATGACCTGCGGGAGGTCGGCGTAGGTCAGGCGGCGGATGTTCGTCGGAATCACGTCCGGGGGACGACGGGTAGCAGAGCGGTCGATGGAGACGCGAGCGTCGGAATCACGTCCGGGGGACGGCGTCGGGGGCGCGCACGTACTCCGGAACGAGGGCGTCGCGATCCACGGGCGGGGCCTCGGCGGTGAGCCGGCACAGGGGTGCGGCGCTCACCCGGTGCAGGTCTGCGTCGTCTGCCGGCACCGCGACGCCCGCCGCCTCGAGCTCCGCGCGAAAGCGTAGCGCCCCGTCCCCCACGGCCCGCCACGGTCCGGGGGCCAGCTCGACCGCACCGGCCAGGCGCTCGGGCGCCCACGCGGCCGGGGCCAGCAGCTCGGTGCCGTCGGGCGCGTAGGCGGCGACATAGGCCTCGCCGCGGCGCGCGTCGAGGACCGCGAGGACGGGTCCGGGGCCATCGAGCGCGCCGAGGGCCAGCGCCCGCAGCGTGGGGATCGCCACGGTCTCGACGCCGAGCCCCTGGGCGAGCGCCCGGGCGGTCGCGACGCCGATCCGCAGGCCGGTGAACGTGCCGGGCCCGACACCGGCGCCGAGGCGCGTGATCGCGCTCCACGCGACGCCCGCCTCGGTCAGCGCGGCGTGCGCGAGCGCCAGCAGCTGCGGG
>JAOPZP010000448.1 GCA_025964055.1 Conexibacter sp. | reverse complement strand
TTGGACTTGGGCAGCGCGACGAGGCCGGGGAGCCCGCCGGTGCCGCCGTTGCCGCCGTTGGACGGCAGCAGGCCGGTGAGCGCGCCGACGACGCCGGTGACGGCGGGGACCGCGGACGTGGGGACCGCGGGCACGCCCGGCGCCGAGGGCGGCGTGGCGGTCGTGGGCGCGGGGGAGCCGGGCGCCGGCGACGCCGGCGCACCGGACGCGTCGGTGCCGGCCACGACCTGCGGCTCGGGCTTCAGGGAGCCGGCGTCGGGCAGGACCTCGGCGCCCTTGGCCGGATGGTCGGGCGGCAGCTGGTAGGGGAACCGCCCGTCCTTGACCGTCGTCGGCGCGTCGGGATCGTCGAACGCCGCGAGCTGATACCAGAGCCGGCGCCCGTCCTTCTGGCCGAAGCGGTCCTGGAGGCGCTGCAGGAACTGGGCCATCCCGAGCTCCTGGCCGCCGCCCTTGCCGAAGATCGCGCCCACCAGCGAGGCGGTGGCGATGACGTCGGTGCCCTTCCACGCGTCGGGCCCGAGCAGGTGGCCGATGGCGGCGTACTCGCCCGGCATCTTGGTCGGGTCGAGCTTGGCCTCGTCGATGTAGGCGTTGATCCCGGCGACGTACTCGCGCAGGTCGGCCTGCAGCCGGCGCCCCTCGGAGCCGTACAGGTCGTCGAACTGGTCGATCTGGCGCTGGAGGTCGGCCTCGGTGTAGGGCGCGAGCGCCCACTGCTCCTGGTCCATCGCCCGGTTGCCCGGTGCGCCGCCCGCGAAGGACGACAGCTGGGCGCGGCCGGCGTGGCGGAGCACGTCGATGAAGAAGAGGCGATCCTGGGCGGCGGCGTAGCCCTCGCCGAACATCGCGCCGTCGCGCGTCGTGCCGTAGATGTGGGGGACGCCGAAGCCGGCGTCGCGGACGATGGTCACGTCGGCGCGCGGCGTGACCGTGCTCTCGACGTCGCCGTCGCGCACGCCGAAGGTCGAGTCCTTGTAGTACTTCGACAGGCCGTCGGCGGTCAGGCCCGGCGTCGCGCGACCGAGGTCGGAGTACATCGCCAGCTGGTCGTCGTTGTGGGCAGGGCGGGCGCCGGTGGTCTCGAACGCGCCGAGCTGCAGGACGTTGACCAGGCCGTTGGTGCCCGGCGGCAGGACGTCGCGGAAGCCGCCGAAGTCGTCGGTGGCGTACGGCGTGACGGGTGCGGCGGCGTCGGCGGCCGGCACGGCGAACCCGATCGACAAGACGGCGGCCGCCATGACGGCGACCTGACGGACCTTCATCCAGCTCTCCTCCCAAGTGAGTGCTGACCCACTCCGGAAGATAGAGCTACGTGGTGCCGGCGTGCGCCGGTTGGTGCCGGCGGCGGGCCCCCAGAACGCACGAAGCGGCGGCGACCTCCTGCTTCGGTCGCCGCCGCTCCATGGTCACTTCAGGCTGCTGCGTGGTGGCTAGACCAGCGCGGGGACACGCGCATCGCAGATCGAGGCGATCTGCTCCGCCGCGCGGTCGAACTCGGAGTCCGACAGCACGGGCGTGCCCTCGAACGGCAGGTCGCGGGTGATCTCCAGCCACGACCGACAGCCACCGAACTCGTCCTTGACCCGCACAGTCACCGGCCGCGGAATGCGGTAGGTGCGCAGGAGGACGACGTGCAACGGGTGGCGACGCTTCCACGCCAGGCGCTTCTCGGCGTAGTCGGTCGTCCACACGTAGTAGGGGGACAGCTCACCGACCGATCGGGGGTCGGTGATCGTCCAGCTGGCAGCCACCTCGGCCCATGCGCGGATGCGCACGCGGTCGGGCTGGCCGATGCCGCCGTCACGCGTCAGGGCGTGGAGGGGCGGCTCACCATCCGGCCATACGCCCTCTTCGAGGGCGCGGCGGAGCTCCGGCTGGTGCGAATCTCGCACCAAGTCGTAGCGCTGGTGGTCGAACGTCGGATAGAGGAAGAAGCGGTCATGCTCGAGGCTGAAGTTCCGACTCGGCTCGCCCACGCCACCCTTTCGCAGGGTGACGAGCTGCTCGCCTTCGGCGAGCGCCCGGACGGTGACCGCCCATTCCTTGATTGCAATAGGCATAGGAGGGGGGATTCAGAGGTAAGTGACGACAGAAATTCCCGCGCGTCACCAGTACCCCTGGGACACGGCAGGAAGGCAACGATTGTGACACGGGATGTGAAAATCCCAAAATCTTCCTGCTAACCAACGGTATTCGTGCGTACAAACCTGGCGCGTAGGCGCTCAGAAAGAACGTATGCGTACCGTCAATCCTCGCCGATGCGCAGCCCCGCGAGCCCCTCGTAGGCCTCGACGATCGCCGAGAAGTCCGCCTGCGCGTAGCCGCGCCCCATCGCCGAGACCAGCGCGTCGCGCGCGGCGCCCGCGGCGGGGAACGGCACGCCGGCCGCCTGGGCCTCCTCGAGGCACAGCCGCACATCCTTGAGCATGTGCTCGGTCTTGAAGAGCGTCGTGTAGTCGTGCTCGCGCATCGGACGCGACTTCAGGGCCACCATGGTGGAGTTGCCCGACCCGGCGGCGAGGACCTGCTCCAGCGCCTCGAGGTCGACCCCGGTGGCCGAGCCCATGACCAGCGCCTGGGCCAGCGTCGCGGCGTTGGCGGCCGACACGGCGTTGTTGATCAGCTTGATCGTCTGACCGTGGCCGAGCGCGCCGACGTGCACGATCGTCTCGCCCATGACCTCCAGCAGCGGCATCGCCCGCGCGAGGTCGGCGTCGGCGCCGCCGGCCATGATCGTCAGCGTCCCGCTCTCGGCCTTGGGGGAAGAGCCCGTGACCGGCGCGTCGACGAAGCCGCAGCCGCGGCCGATCAGCGCCTCGCCGATGCGGCGGGCGTCGGCGGGGGCGATCGTCGACATGTCGATGAACAACGCGCCGTCGGGCGCGCCGGAGGCGGCACCGTCCTCGCCGAGCAGGATGGCGTCGACCTGGGCGCCGTCGACGACCATCGAGATGACGACGTCGGCGCCGGCGGCGGCCTCGGCAGGCGTGGTCGCGGCGACCGCCCCGTGCTCGGCCGCCCACGTCCGCGCCTTGCCCGGGGTGTGCGTCCACGCGGTCACCGCGAAGCCCGCGCGCTGGAGGTTCGCGGCCATGCGCGAGCCCATGATGCCGAGACCGAGGAAGGCGACTGACGTCATGCCGCCGACCCTAGCGGGCGCGGTTTGCGTGCCGCACGCTCGCGCCTGGGGGCCGCCGGCGACCTTGACGTACGGCCGTACGCCTGCGGTCGCCGCCGACCCCCAGCCACGACCGTGCGGGCCGCAAACCGCACCCGCAGGTCAGCTCGCTGCCGACACCGGTGCGTCGCCCCCGTCGGACTCCAGCCCGAGCCGGTGCGCCACGGCGGCGGCCTCGGTGCGGCTGCGCACGTCGAGCTTGGCCAGGATCCGCGACACGTGGACCGAAGCGGTCTTCTCGGCCATGAACAGGCGCTCGCCGATCTCGCGGTTCGTCTGGCCCTGCGCGACGAGGCCGAGCACCGAGCGCTCGCGCGGCGTCAGGCCGAGCTCGGCGGCGGGGTCGGGCGCGGCCGCCGCGGCGATGGTCCGGGTGACGCTCGCCCGCGCGGCCGGGGACTCCAGGCGCAGGCGGCCACGCCGGGCGAGCGCCGTCAGCACGTCGACGAGCCAGCGCGCGTCC
>JAOPZP010000445.1 GCA_025964055.1 Conexibacter sp. | reverse complement strand
TGGCCGACGGCGCCGCCCGGCGCGGCGACGAGGCCGAGGCCGCGGCGCTGCGCGAGAGCACCGGGCGCCTGCGCCAGGGCGTGCGCGCGCTGCGCACCCTGCTGGTCGAGATCCACCCGCCAAACCTGGAGTCCGCCGGCCTGGAGGCCACGTTGAGCGACCTGCTCAGCCCGCTGGCCGACGCCGGGGTGGCGACCGAGCTGCACGTCGACGATCACGTGGCGGCAGGCTCCGGCGCCGCCGACGCGCTCGTCTACCGGGTCGCCCGGGAGGCGCTGCGCAACGTGCAGGTCCACGCCGGCGCGCAGCAGGTGCGCGTCGACGTCGTCCGCGCGGACCCGCAGACGATCCGGCTGACCGTCGCCGACGACGGGCACGGCTTCGACGCCGGGCGCCGCGCCGCCCGGGCGGGGGAGGGGCACGTCGGGCTCACGCTGCTGGAGGACCTCGTCGCCCAGGCGGGCGGGACGCTGCGCATCGCCTCCGAGCCGGGGGCCGGCACCACCGTCACGCTGGAGGTCGGCGTCGCATGATCCGCGTCGTGCTCGCCGACGACCACGGCGTGATCCGGGACGGGCTCGGCCGCCTCATCGCCGCGCTGGACGACATCGAGCTCGTCGGCGTCGCCTCCGACGGGGTCGAGGCGGTGGAGCGCGCCGCGGAGCTCGCGCCCGACGTGGTGCTGATGGACCTCGACATGCCACGGCTGGACGGCATCGAGGCGACGCGGCGCGTGCTCGCCGACCACCCAGAGACCGCGGTGCTCGTGCTCACCTCGTTCTCGGACCGCCCGCGGATCCTCGGCGCGATCGAGGCCGGGGCCTGCGGCTACCTGCTCAAGGACGTGGCGGCCGACGAGGTCGCCGAGGGCATCCGCGCCGCCGCGCGCGGCGAGTCGCCGATCGACCCGCGCGCCGCCCGCACGATCCTCACCGCGCAGGCCCAGCCCGATCCGTCGCAGCAGCTGTCGGGGCGCGAGGCCGAGGTGCTCACGCTCCTCGTCGAGGGGCTGCCCAACAAGCTGATCGCTCGGCGGCTGGAGATCAGCGAGAAGACGGTCAAGACGCACCTGACGAGCATCTTCCGCACGCTCGGCGTCACCGATCGCACCCAGGCCGCCCTGTGGGCCGAGCGGTCCGGGTTCACCGCGCGGCGCGGCGGCTGATGCGACGGAAGTCCCATTGCGGGGGCGGCCTGCGCGCGGCACGCTCCCGGCGACCGATGCTCCGCTCGACCACCTACGTCGCCCTGCTCGTCTTCGCCGCGCTGCTCGGGGCGCCCGGCCTCGCCGCCGCCCGCCACGGCGGCGACCGCCCGGAGGTGCGCGTCGCCGGCACCTGCGGCGGGGGCGTGCAGTCCGAGCTGAAGCTGAAGTCCCGCGACGGCGGCATCGAGGCCGAGCTCGAGGTCCACCAGGCGCGTGGCGGCTCCGCGTGGCGCGTGGTGATCGCCCAGGAGGGCCGGGTCGCGTGGCGCGGCACGGTGCGCGCGGGCAGCGCGTCGCGCTCGTTCACCCTGCACCGCGGGCTGCGCGACTACGCGGGCGCCGACCGCGTGAGCGTCCGCGCCGCGGGGCCGGGCGGCGTGACCTGCCGGGCGTCCGCGACGCTGCCCGGGAACTGACGCGCAGCGCGGTCTTCGCGCGGACCGACCGGGGGTTAACCCCCGAGTCGCCCGCCCCTGCGCCCCAGGGACTTCGACCGGGTAAGACGCCACCCTATGAGCATGACCCCGTCCGAGCTTGCGCCGGCAGCACCCGCGACCGTGCCCGCGCGCACCGGCGCGCCGGGCCCCGACGCCGGCGACACCCAGCCCACCGCCAACGAGAACCTCGACCGGTTCCTGACCGGGACGATCACCGTGATCCCGTTCCTGGCCCTCGGGGTCGTGTGCTGGCAGGTGTGGTCGAGCCTGCTGAGCTGGAGCGACATCGCGGTCTTCGCCATCACCTACGCCTTCACGGCGCTGGGCGTGACCGTCGGCTTCCACCGCCACTTCACGCACCGGAGCTTCAAGACCACCGGGCCGATCCACGCGGCGCTGGCGATCTTCGGCTCGGCCGCGATCGAGGGGCCGATCATCTCCTGGGTCGCCGACCACCGCAAGCACCACGCCTTCTCGGACCGCGACGGCGATCCGCACAGCCCCCACGGCCACGACGGCGTCCTGCGCGGCCTCTTCCACGCGCACGTCGGCTGGCTGTTCATCCACACCCAGCGCGCCAACCGCGAGCGCTACGCGCCCGACCTGATGAAGGACCCGGTCATCCGCTTCGTGGACCGCACGTTCGTGCTGTGGGTCCTCGCCGGCCTCGCGGTGCCCTTCGGCCTCGGCTGGCTCATCGGCGGCTCGCTGGACACCGCGCTGACCGGCCTGCTGTGGGGCGGCGCGGTGCGGATGCTCGTCCTGCACCACGTGACCTACTCCATCAACTCGCTCTGCCACTTCTTCGGGCGCCGCCGCTTCGACGTCGACGACGAGTCGCGCAACCTCGCGTGGCTGTCGCTCTTCTCGCTCGGCGAGTCCTGGCATCACAACCACCATGCCTTCCCGACCTCGGCCCATCACGGGCTGCGCTGGTGGGAGTTCGACGTGTCCTCGCTGGTCATCCGCGGCCTGCGGCGCGCCGGCCTGGCGTGGGACGTCGTCGAGGTCAGCCCGGAGCGCCAGGAGCGCAAGCTGGTGGGCGAGCAGGGCTGAGGCCGCCTAGGACGGCGTGCCGGCGGGCTCGGCGGGCGGCAGGCCGGCGGGCGATCGCGCGGCCGCTCGCGCGGCGGCCTTGACCGCCTTGGTCAGCGTGTCGACGTCGTAGACGCCCTCGTGGCGGCGGCCGTTGACGAAGAACGTCGGCGTGCCGGAGACGCCGGACGCGTCGGCGCTCTGGACGTCGCGCGCGACGCGGGGCGCGAAGCGGCGACGGCGCAGGTCGTCGGAGAAGCGGTCGAGGTCGAGCCCGAGGTCGGTCGCCGTGCGGTAGAGGTCCGACATCGACACGTTGTCGTGGTCGCTGAGCAGCGCGTCGTGCATGTCCCAGAACCGGCCCTGGGCGCCCGCCGCCTCGGCCGCCTCGGCGGCGAGCTGGGCGCTGGGGTGGACGTCGGTCAGGGGCAGGTGGCGGAAGACGTAGCGCAGGCCGTCGCCGAAGTGGTCGAGCAGCTCCCGGATCACGGGCGCGGCGTGCCCGCAGTAGGGGCACTCGAAGTCGCCGTACTCGACGAGCGTCACGGGCGCGTCGACGTTGCCGCGGACGTGATCGGTCTCGGGATCGATGTCATCGGCCAGGTCCGTGATCACCTCGGCGGTCCGGCCGAGCTGCCGGGCGCGGGTCGCGTCGGGCAGTCGCGCCATGACCTGGAACGCGATCCACGCGATCACCGGCGACAGGATCGCCGTCGCCAGGACGCCGACCTTGGCCTGGTCGAGCAGGTCGGGCGAGCTCCTGAAGGCCAGCGAGGCCACCAGCAGGGACACGGTGAAGCCGATGCCCGCCGACGCCGCCGCGCCGGTCAGCGCGGGCCAGGTGACGGGCAGCCGCGTGCCGCCGAACGCTCGCCGCGTGCCGAGCCAGGCCGCCCCGAGGATGCCCAACGGCTTGCCGAGGACGTAGCCGGCCACGATGCCGATCGTCACCGGCGAGCGGACGGCGGCCGAGATCAGGCCGCCGTCGATGTGGATGCCCGCGTTGGCCAGCGCGAAGAGCGGTACGACGACCTGGCTCGTCCAGGGGTGCAGGCGGTACTGGAGGCGCTCGTTGAGCGAGATCGCCGACGTCAGGCTGGCCCGCGCCGAGTAGGCGAGCTCGGGCGTCGGCTGCTCGCGGAACGAGCGGGTCAGCTCGGTGCTGCGCTCGAGGTCGTCGCGCGCCGGGGGGTAGGCGGTCGTCACCAGGCCGATCGCCAGGCCGGCGATGACGGGGTCGATCCCGGACTCGAACAGCGCCAGCCAGAGGCCGAACCCGACGATCACCGCGGCGGCGCCGCGCCACGACCCGGCGTAGCGCAGGGCGATGAGGACGCCGAAGAGGCCGATGGCGATCGCCAGGGCGGTCAGCGACACGTGCTGGGTGTAGGCGACGCCGATGATGATCAGCGCCACGAGGTCGTCGATGACGACGAGGGTCAGCAGGAACACGCGCAGCCGGATCGCGCGCCCGCGCGTGACGAGCGACAGCGCGCCGAGCGCCAGCGCGGTGTCGGTCGAGACCGCGATGCCCCAGCCGTGGGCGCCGCGGCCGCCCCAGTTGATGGCCAGGTAGACGGCGGCCGACACCGCCATGCCGCCGAGCGCCGCGACGACCGGGATCGCGAGGCGCGTGCGTTCGCGCAGCTCGCCGAGGTCGAGCTCGCGCTTGGCCTCCAGGCCGGTCACCAGGAAGAAGAGGGTCATGAGGCCCTCGTTGACCCAGCCGCGCAGGTCGGTCGACAGCGCGTGGCCGCCCAGCGAGATCGCCAGCTTGGTCTCCCAGACCGAGCGGTAGGAGTCGGGCGAGACGTTGGCCCAGGCCAGCGCGGCGAGCGCCGCGATGACGAGGACGATCGCGCCGCCCATCTCCGCGTGCAGGAAGCCGCGGATCGGCGCAGCCAGGTTCCGCGCCCAGGCGGTGCGCCCGGCCGTGGAGGGCGACGTGTCGGCGAGACCGGCGATCACGACATCCTGACGCAGCCGGCGCCCGGGCAACGATCCCCATCCGGTGTCGGACAGCCCATCCAGGGGTCTGCGCCCTCGGGTTCGGGCTCCCATCGGCCGCCGATTACGCTGTCGCGCATGAGTCACGTCATCGCCTCAGGACTCGCGTACGCGCACCCCGGCGGCGACGAGCTGTTCGAGGACCTGAGCTTTCGGGTCGCTCCGGGGCGCCATGTCGGGCTGGTCGGCGCCAACGGCGCCGGCAAGACGACGCTGCTGCGTGGGCTGGCCGGCGAGCTCCCGGGCCTGGAGGGCGAGGTCTCGATCGGCGGCCGGGTCGCGTTCATGCGCCAGGACGTCGGCGTCGGCGCCGGCGAGGACGGCGGCACCGTCCGCGAGCTCCTGCTGTCGCTGGCCTCCGGCCGTCTGCGCGAGGCCGGCACGAGCGTGCTCGCCGCCGAGCGCAGCCTCGCGGCCGGCGACGATCCCGCCGAGGCCGGGATGCGCCTGGGCGCGGCGATCGGCGACTGGTCCGACCTGGGCGGCTACCAGCTGGAGGGCCAGTGGGATGCCTCGTGCCGGCGCATCGTGCGCGCGGGGTTCGACGAGGTCGGCGACCGGCCGGTCAGCGCGCTGTCGGGCGGCGAGCGCAAGCGCCTGGTGCTCGACGTGCTCTTCGCCTCCGACGCCCAGGTGCTCCTGCTCGACGAGCCCGACAACTTCCTCGACGTCCCGGCCAAGCTGGAGCTCGAGCAGCGGATCGCCACCGCGCGCCAGACGGTCCTGCTCATCAGCCACGACCGCGACCTGCTCTCCAGCGCGGTCGACTCCATCATCACGCTGGAGGGCCACGGCGCGTGGACGCACGGCGGCTCCTACCGCGACTACCCCGAGGCGCGCGAGCGCCGCCAGGAGCAGCTCGGCGACGCTGTGCGCCGCTGGCAGGAGGAGGAGCGCCGGCTGTACCGCTATTACAAGCTGCTCAAGGAGCGCGCCCGCTACTCGCCCGACATTGCCAAGCGCGCCGACGCCGCCGAGACCCGCTGGCAGCGCTTCGCCGACGAGGGACCGCCCCCGGCACCCGTCGTCGACCAGCACATCCGCCCGCGCATCCGCGGCGGCGACTCGGCCCGCCGCGTCGTCGACCTGCGCGGCGTGGGCATCGACGACCTGGTCCTGCCGTTCTCCGACGAGATCCACTTCGGCGAGCGCGTCGGCCTGATCGGGCCCAACGGCTCGGGCAAGAGCCACCTGCTGCGCCTGCTCGCCGGGGTCGACGCGCCGGTCCACGCCGGCGAGCTGGTGCTCGGCCCGCGCGTGTCGGCCGGGATGTTCACCCAGCTCAACCAGCGCGCCGAGCTCGACGACCGCGTCGTGCTCGACGTCGTCGAGGCGCAGACCGGCGGCATGGAGTCGGCGATGCAGGCGCTCGCGCGCTATGGCCTGCAGGACGCCGCGCGCCGCTCGACGCGCACGCTCTCCGGCGGGCAGAAGGCGCGGCTCGAGGTCCTCGCGCTCGAGCTCGAGGGCCACAACCTGCTGCTGCTCGACGAGCCGACCGACAACCTCGACATCGACTCCAGCGAGGCGCTCGAACGCGCGCTGGAGTCCTTCGAGGGAACGGTCGTCACGGTCTCCCACGACCGGGCGTTCCTGCGCCGGCTGGACCGCTTCCTGCTGCTCGACCACGACGGCGCCGTCTACGCGCTGCCCGACGCCGAGGCGGCGCTGGAGGCGCTCTCGACGCCCGAGGCCGCCGCCGGCGTCCGCCTGGCCAAGCGCCTCAGCGACGCCCCGCCGCGCTCCCGCCCGGCGCGCGCCTGACGTCCTCCGCGCTGCCGGCCGGCGGACGCCGCGGCGGCGGGTACCCGGGGCGGGACGGTCTCCATGCACGGCGTCGGGTCGCTTGTACGAGCGCCGCGGCGTCACGTTTGCCGGTACTTCGGGCCGGAGATGCCGCACGGACCTCCCGGCTCGCAGGTCCAAGGCGCCGGGCAAACCTCAGGAGGAACATCATGGCTGGAACCGCAACCGATCGCGGCGGCAACTCCGCGGCCGTGGCCCGTCGCACCTCAGGGCAGCGACTGACGACGGAGACCAAGCACTCGTCCAAGACGTCCGAGTTCTACGCCTACGTGGCGGCGACCGTGGGCGTCCTGCTCGCCGGTCTGCTCACGAAGGCCGGCGACGGTCACGACGACCGCCTCAACGCGCATGACACGTGGCTCATCGTGGGGATCCTGACCGTCGGCTACATGATCAGCCGAGGGCTGGCGAAGGCCGGCTCCCGCGAGCCGTACTCCGACGGCGGCACGAACGACGCCCGCGACGCCGACGGCGGCCGGTTCGACCGCTGAGGGCTGCGACGAAGGCCCCGCTTCCGGCGGGGCCTTCGACGCGCCGGGCGGCTCAGAGCCCGAGCTCGCTCAGCCCCGGGTGGTCGTCGGGGCGCCGACCGAGCGGCCAGTGGTACTTGCGCTCGGCCTCGCTGATCGGCAGGTCGTTGATGCTGGCGTAGCGGAGCTGCATGAGCCCGTCGTCGCCGAACTGCCAGTTCTCGTTGCCGTAGGACCGAGACCAATTGCCGGAGTCGTCGTGGGACTCGTAGGCGAAGCGCACGGCGATGCGGTCGTCGCCGAAGGCCCACAGCTCCTTGATGAGCCGGTAGTCGAGCTCCCGGCTCCACTTGCGCGTGAGGAAGGCCATGATCTCCTCGCGGCCGGTCGCGAACTCCGCGCGGTTGCGCCACCGCGAGTCGACCGAGTAGGCGAGCGCGACCTTGGCCGGGTCGCGGCTGTTCCAGCCGTCCTCGGCGAGCCGCACCTTCTGGATCGCCGTCTCGCGGGTGAACGGGGGCAGCGGCGGGCGCTGCGCGGCGGTCTGCGCGGCCGTGTCGGTCATGGCGGGGCTCCCTTGGCTCTCGGGTTCTCGGCGACGATGAGGAGCTGCCGACATAGGCATCAGCTCCCCGGCGCGCGGTCGTTCGCGTGATGCCGCGACGGCCGCTCTGCGGCTCAGCACGACTGGTAGGTGTAGTCGCCCGAGCCCTTGGACGCGACGTCGCGGTCGCGGTAGATGATGGAGATGGACGAGCCCCGCGCCGCGCAGGCCGCGCGGAAGTTCGCCTCGCCGCCGTTGTCGGTGTACTCGATCTCGTAGACCCGGTCGCCGAACGGCCCGGTGTAGCTGCCGCACTCGTGGTAGACGTTGCACTCCTCGGCGATGGCGAAGTCGAACCCGAGGGCCTTGCCCGCGCCGCCGAGCTCCGGGGTGTTCTTCTGCGCGATGGCGAGCCCGCGGCGGTGGGCGCGACGGATCAGCAGCGACGCATACGCCTTGTTGCCGGCCATGTTCAACCGGCGCTTGGAGCGGGTCCACGAGTCGAGGTTGTCGGGCTCGACCGCCTGGTAGCCGGCCTTGGCGCAGCGGTCGATCCAGCGCCCGACGACGGCGGCGAGCGCCCGGCGCTTGCCGGCCGTCGACGTGTCGAGCAGCATCTCGTTCCAGGCGGAGTCGACGACGTACCTGCCGTTGCTGCGCAGCAGCAGCGAGCGGTGCCGGGACTGCCACCAGCGCGCGGCGTCCGGCTGGGTCTGGAAGGCGTTGACGTAGCAGACGTTGTACTTGCCGGGGACCGGCGCGTCGGTCCGGTCGCGGTCGACGATGCCGACGGTCGGGGCGGGCGTGTAGGCCCCGCCGATCTGGTAGTCGAACTGCGCCCCGGGCGGGGGCGGCGTCACGGCGCGCGCCGCGGGGGCGCCGGCCGCGCAGGCGGCGAGGAGCGCGATGGTCAGGAGGGCACGGACGATGCTGGCGATGCGCATGGCGATCTGCAGCGCAGCTTGAGGGACCCGGTCGGCGCGCGTCAAGGAGGCGGTCAGGAGCCGGAGGGCCGGCGGACGCCGGCGCGTGCTTAGCTGGGCGGCGAGATGACGTGGCCGCCGACGTTCACCGCCGGGCACCGTGGCGGCTCGGGCACGCCGATGGTCTGCCTGCACGGCTTCATGGAGACGTGGCGGACGTGGGAGCTCGTGCTCCCGGCGCTCGAGCGCGAGCACGACGTGCTGGCCCCGACGCTGCTGGGGCACGCCGGCGGGCCGCCGGCGCGCGGCGGGGCGACCGGCGAGGACGTCATCGACGCCGTCGAGCGTGCGATGGACGAGGCCGGCTTCGGACTCGCGCACCTCGTCGGCAACTCGCTGGGTGGCTACGTCGCGCTGGCGCTGGCGGCGCGGGGCCGCGCGCGGTCGGTGGTGGCCCTGGCGCCCGCCGGCGGCTGGGCCGACGGCGACGACTCGTTCATGTCGTTGTCGGCCGAGCAGGAGCGGATGCACGAGCTCGCGGTCGCCGCGGCGCCTCACGCCGACGCGATCGCCGCCACGCCCGAGGGCCGCCGCCAGGCGATGCGTGCGACCGTGCAGGACGGCGCGTCGCTGCCGGTCGAGCTGGTCGCCCACACGCTGCGCGGCGTGGCCGGCTGCACGGCGGCCGCGGGGCTGGCGGCCTCCGCGCGCGACGGGGGTTGGCCGCTGGACGCCGAGCGGATCGCCTGCCCGGTGCGCGTCATCTGGGGCACCGAGGACCGGCTGCTGCCGTGGCCGTCGGCGGCCGCGCGCTACCGCCGCGAGTCGCTGCCGCACGCCGACTGGGTCGAGCTCGACGGCGTCGGCCACGCCCCGCAGCTCGACGTGCCGTTCGAGGCGGCCCAGCTGATTCTCGGCTGGACCAGCCGGTGAAGTGGATCAGCCGTCGGGCCTGGCCTTCCCATCACGTGTCCCAGCAGGCTCTCAGGCACCGTTTATCCGGTCCACAGCCGGCGGCCCCACGCTGTCGGCATGAGCACGTCGCCCATCGGGACCGAGCGCCAAGTTCACGTCGAGCACGTGATGGGCACCGTCGTGTCGATCGACGTCCGCAGCCGCCTGTCGGCGAAGGCTGCGATCGAGCGTGCCGTCCGCTCGCTGCACCACGCCGACGAGACCTTCAGCACCTACCGCGACGACAGCGCCATCCGCCGGCTCGACCGCCACGAGCTCGCGCTCGAGGAGGCCTCCGCGGACGTGCGGCACGTGCTTGCGACCTGCGAGGCGCTGCGGCAGGAGACGGACGGGGCGTTCGATGCTCGCGCCCGCGGCTCGCTCGACCCGTCGGCCTACGTGAAGGGCTGGGCGGCGCAGCGCGCGGCGGATCTGCTCGTGGCCGAGGGCTTCGGCGACGTCTGCGTCTCCGCCGGAGGCGACGTCGCGGCGCGCGGCAGCGCCGCACCGGGCGCGCCCTGGCGGGTCGGGATCCAGCATCCGCGCGACCGCGCGGCGCTCGCCGCCGTCGTGCAGGCCACCGACCTCTCGGTGGCGACGTCGGGCGCCTACGAGCGGGGCGAGCACCTGGTCGATCCCCGGACGGGCCGCCCGCCGACGGGCGTGCTGTCGGTGACGGTCACCGGTCCGGACCTGGGTCGCGCCGACGCCTACTCGACGGCGGCCTTCGCGCTGGGGTCCGAGGCCGCCGGCTGGACGATGCGCCTGCCACGCGGCTACGAGGCGATGACGGTCACCGCGGACGACCAGGTGCTGAGCACGCCCGGCTTCCCGTTTGAGAAGGCCGATCGATGAGGACGGCTGAGCGACCACTGGACGACCCGCGCGCGCCGACCGCGCTGCGCCGTGCCGGAGGGCCGG
>JAOPZP010000217.1 GCA_025964055.1 Conexibacter sp. | reverse complement strand
GTCGATCGGCACGACGAGCATCGACTGCTGCTGGTGGCGCGGGCCGTCGGGGTTGGTCTTGCCCATGACGATCAGCACCTTGCAGTTCTTGTGCAGGGCGTTGGACGTCCACCACTTGCGACCGTTGATGACGTACTCGTCGCCGTCGCGCTCGATGCGCGTCTCGATGTTGGTGGCGTCGGAGCTGGCGACGGCCGGCTCGGTCATCGCGAAGGCCGAGCGAATCTCGCCGTCGAGCAGCGGGCGCAGGTACTTCTCCTTGTGCTCCTCGGTGCCGAAGAGCGTCAACACCTCCATGTTGCCCGTGTCCGGTGCGCTGCAGTTCATGGACTCGGGGGCGAGGTGCGCGCTGCGGCCCATGATCTCGGCCAGCGGCGCGTACTCGGCGTTGGTCAGGCCGGGGCCCCACTCCTCGTGCGGGTGGAAGAGGTTCCAGAGCCCGCGCGCGTGGGCGTCGGCCTTGAGCTCCTCGAGGACCGGCGGGTGGAAGTGGGCGTCGCCCGACTCGCGCATCTGCTGCTCGTAGACCGCCTCGGCGGGGTAGATGCGCTCGTCCATGAACGCCTGCACGCGCTCCTGGTAGTCCTTGCAGCGATCGGTCAGCTCGAAGTTCATGGTCTAGCTCCTGGTCGGTAGAGGTGCGAAGGCGGGGGCGCGACGCTCGAGGTAGCTGGCGACGCCCTCCTGGACGTCGGGCAGCGTGAAGGACTCGAGCATGAGGCGATCGGCGTCGGCCACCGCCTCGGCGAAGGGACGATCCAGGTCGCGCTGCACCTGGGCCTTGATGGTGGCCATGGAGGCCGGGGAGCAGTGGTCGGCGAGGTCCTGCGCGTAGGCGACGGCCTCGTCGACGACGGCGTCGCGGGCGACGACGCGGTCGACCAGCCCGAGGCGGTGGGCCTCCTCGCCCTGGACGACGCGGGCGCTGAGCAGCAGGTCCAGGGCCGTCGACGGGCCGACGAGCCGCGGGAGGATCCACGCCATCCCGTACTCGGCGATGAGCCCGCGGCGCGAGAACGCCGTGGTCAGCTTCGCCTCCGGGGCGCAGAAGCGCAGGTCGCAGTAGAGCGCCTCGACGAGGCCCAGGCCCGCGGCGGCGCCGTTGATCGCCGCGATGAGCGGCTTGCGCACGGTCATCGGGAAGGTCCGCGGGCGCTCGCGCTGCTTGAGCGCGGCGTCCAGGTCGGCCGTGCCGGCCTGCTGGAGGTCGTCCATGTCGGCGCCCGCGCAGAAGCCGCGGCCCGCGCCGGTCACGACGATCGCGCGCACCTCGGGGTCGTCCTCGGCCGCGTCGAGGAGGGCGAAGTAGCGCCGCTCCAGCTCGTCGGTCCACGCGTTGAGGCGGTCGGGCCGGTTCAGCGTCAGGACCTGCACCGATCCGCGGCGCTCGGCGAGCACGGTGTCGGTCGTGGGTGCGGCGATGCTTTCCGTCATGACCCTTCCTTGCGTGGCTTCCGAAGTTGAGTTCGGATTCATATTACACGGCACAGCCGGTCCGCGCACTCCGCGGAGGAGGTGTGCACGGTCAGGCGGCCGGCAGCTCGGCGCCGCGGATCCCGAAGCGCTCGTCGAGCTCGCGCAGCGTCTGCGCCGCGCTACGGTGCAGCACGCCCGCGATGCCCAGCCGTGCGGCGCCGTCGAGGTTGTGGACGATGTCGTCGACCAGCACGCAGGCCTCGGGCTCGACGGCGAGGCGCTCGCACGCGATCGCGTAGATCCGGCGCGACGGCTTGCGGATGCCGACCTGACCGCTGATCACCACGACGTCGGCGATCGCCTCCAGGTCGAAGCCGGCGTAGCAGTCGCGGCCGAAGGAGTTGGTGACCATCGCCGTGCGCACGCCGGCGGCCCGCAGGCTCGCCACGGCGTCGAGCATCTCCCGGTCCGGGCCGAAGCCGGCCTGCATCCGGGCCAGCAGCCCGGCCGGCTCGGCGTCCACGCCGTGCGCGGCCAGCCGCGCCGCGAAGCCGGCCTCGAAGTCCTCGTCCTCGAGGCGTCCGGACTCGGCCTCGACCAGCAGCCGCGCCGACTCCGGGTCCTCGGACAGCAGGCGCAGCGCGAGGTCGGGCTCGGCGCCGAGCTCGACGGCGAACGCCCGGAACGCGTCGTGGACGCTGGTGGTCAGCACGCCGCCGAAGTCCAGCAGGACGACGGAGCGGTCGTCGTCGCCGTCGGTCATGCGACCACGCCCTGCAGGCGACGCATGCCGCGGAGCCAGCGGTCGTAGTCGGCGGCCTTGCGCCGGGAGAACTCCAGGACCTCGGGGTGGGGGAGGATCAGGAAGCGCTCGTCGGCCATCGCCTCCAGCACGCGGTCGGCGACCTCCTCGGGCTCGACGATGTCGCCGGCCTCCGCCACGACCTTCGCGCCGAGCTGCTCGGCGCTGTCGGCGGACTCGATCCCGGCGTGCAACATGTTGGTGTTGACGCCCATCGGGCACAGGCAGCTGACCGCGATGCCGCGGTCGCCGTAGGTCACCGACAGCCACTCGGCGAAGCCGACGGCCGCGTGCTTGGTCACCGAGTACGGCGCCGCGCCGATCTGGGTCAGCAGGCCGGCGGCCGAGGCGGTGGCCACGAAATAGCCCGAGCCGCGCTCCAGCCAGCCGGGCACGAGCAGGCGCGCCGCGCGGACGTGCGCCATCACGTTGACGTCGACCGTGCGCGCCCACGCCTCGTCGCTGTCGCCCAGGCCCGTGGGCCCGCTGATGCCGGCGTTGGCGCAGAAGACGTCGACCGGGCCGAAGCGCTCCTCGGCCAGCGCGAGGACGGCGCGAAGATCCGCCTCGGAGGCGACGTCGGCGCCGGTGCCGGCGGCCGCGTCGCCGAGCGCAGCGGCGACGGCGTGGGCGCGGTCGCCATCGAGGTCGGCGACGACGACCCGAGCGCCGGCGGCCACGAGGCGGCCGGCCAGCGCCGCACCGATCCCGCTGCCTCCGCCGGTGACGACGGCCACCTTCCCGGCGACGTTCACGAGGCCGCTCCGGAGGCCGGCTGGGCGCCGCGCACGGCGTCGGTGTCGATCGCGCGCTTGAGGATCTTGCCCGTCGGGCCCTTGGGCAGGGCGTCGACGACCTGGAAGACGCGCGGCACCTTGTAGGCCGACAGGCGCTCCTTGGCCCACGTGCGCAGCTCGGTGGCGTCGAACGTCGCGCCCTCGCGCAGCGAGAGCACGGCGGCGACCTCCTCGCCGAAATGGTCGTCGGGCAGGCCGATCACCGCGACCTCGACGATGTCGGGGTGCTCGTAGAGCACCTCCTCGACCTCGCGCGGGTAGACGTTGTAGCCGCCGCGGATGATGAGGTCCTTCTTGCGGTCGACGATCCGGATGTCGCCGTCGGCGTCCTTGGTGCCGAGGTCGCCGGTGCGCAGCCAGCCGTCCTGCAGGACCTCCGCGGTCGCCTCGGGGCGGTTCCAGTAGCCCTTCATGACGACGGGGCCGCGGATGAAGACCTCGCCGACCTCGTCGATCGGCCGCTCCTGGCCGTCGTCGCCGCGGATCGCCACGTCCGAGCCGGGCAGCGCGATCCCGACGCACGCGGGCTTGCGCTCGCGGCCCAGGCCGTTGAACGTCGCCGCGCCGGTGGTCTCCGACAAGCCGTAGCCCTCGAGGATCACGCAGCCGAAGCGCTCCTCGAAGGCGCGCATGACCTCGGCGGGGAGCGACGCGCCGCCGGAGGCCGCGAGGCGCAGCGTCGCGAAGTCCGCGGGCGTGCGGTCGCCGGCGGCGTGCAGCAGCGCGTTCCACATCGTCGGCACGCCGGCCATGACGGTCAGGCCGTCGCGGCGCAGGAGGTCCAGCAGGCCCTCGGCGTCGAACCGGGCCAGGAGCGACAGCGTGGCGCCGGCGCGCAGCGTCGTGCCCATGACGACCGCCTGGCCGAAGACGTGGAAGAGCGGCAGCGCGGTGCCGAAGCGGTCCTCGGGCGAGAACTCCAGGACCTCGTTGAAGACGGTCGCGCAGGCGATCAGGTTGCCGTGCGTCAGCTGCGCGCCCTTCGGGCGGCCGGTCGTGCCCGAGGTGTAGAGGATGACCGCGTCGTCGTCGTCGGCGGTGGCGTGGGGCTCGGCGTCGGGCGTGGGGGAGGCGGGCACGTCGGCGAGCTCGTCCTGGAGCGCCCAGCGGGTGATCCCCAGCGCCTCGGCGGCCTCGGCGGCGGCCGGGCCGACCTCGTGCCAGTCGACGACCAGCGAGCAGCCGGCGTCGCCGCCGAGGTACTCGAGCTCGGGGCGGGTCGACATCGTGTTGGCCGTGACGGCCACGGCGCCGGCCGCGTGGATGCCGTAGTAGGCGGCGGCGAACTCCGGGACGCTCGGGCAGACCAGCAGGACCCGGTCGCCGGCCCGGACGCCCTCGGCGGCGAGCTGCGCGGCGAACGCGGCGGCGCGCTCGCGCAGGTGCCCGTAGCTCCACGGCTCCCCGGCGCCGCGCAGCGCGATGCGGTCGGGGTCGGCGGAAGCGTGGTCCCAGACGGCCTGGGCGGCGTTCGACATGCGTCATTCCTACTAGCACTTGAGGCCGCATTCAAGTTCAGGTACGTTCGCCGTGGTCCGCTGAACCCAGGAGGAGAACCATGACGAGGATCCCGACCGTCACCGGCGACATCGACGTCGAGCAGCTCGGAACCACGCTGATGCACGAGCACGTCTTCGTGCGCACCCCGGAGCTGCAGGAGGCCTTCCCGGGCTTCATGGGCTTCGACGAGGAGGTCGCGATCACCGGCGCGCGCGAGAAGCTCACCGCGCTGAAGGCGAGCGGGATCGACACGATCGTCGACATGACGGCCCCCGGCCTGGGCCGCAACATCGACCTGATCGCCCGGGCCCAGGAGGGCACCGGCCTGCAGATCATCGTCGTCACCGGGTACTACACCTACACCGACCTGCCCTTCCCCATGAAGTACAACGGGCCGGGCAAGCTGTTCAACAACGATCCGTCCGACAGCTTCCTCGTCGACCTCTTCGTGCGCGACATCGAGGAGGGCATCGAGGGCACCGACATCCGCGCCGGCGTCGTGAAGTGCTGCACCGACGAGCCGGGTCTGACCGAGGACATCGAGCGCCTGATCCGCGCCGTCGGCCGGACGCACCTGCGTACCGACGTGCCGATCATGACTCACAGCCACGCGGGCTCCAAGCGCGGGCTCGACCAGCAGCGGATCCTGCGCGAGGAGGGCGTCGACCTCTCGCGCGTGCTCATCGGGCACTCCAACGAGACCGGCGACGTCGAGTACCTGACCGAGCTGCTGGACGCCGGCTCCTACCTCGGCTTCGACCGCTGTGGGCTGAAGATCGCCTTCCCGCTGGAGGACCAGACCGAGGCACTGACCGAGCTGTGCCGCCGCGGCTACGCCGGGCAGATCGTGCTGTCGCACGACCGCCACTGCACGTCGGACTGGTTCGCCGAGGAGGGCGTCGTCGCGGCGCTGCCGGAGTGGAACTACCAGTACATCCAGGGCAGCCTGCTGCCGGCGCTGCGCGAGAACGGCGTCACCGACGACCAGATCGAGCAGATGATGGTCACCAACCCGCGGCGGTTCTTCGCCGCGCGCAAGGACGCGCCCGCGCCGCCGCCGGCCCGCGCGACCGAGACGCCGGCCTGATCGTGGCGTCCGGCACCGAGGCGGGTCCCGTCCGGCCCACGACGGTCGCCGAGCTCCGTGCCCTGCAGGGCACCGAGCTCGGCCCGACCGAGTGGTACGACATGACCCAGGAGCGGATCGACGCGTTCGCGGCGGCCACCGGCGACTTCCAGTGGATCCACGTCGACCCGGCGCGCGCGGCCGAGAGCCCGCTGGGCTCGACGATCGCCCACGGGCTCTTCACGCTGTCGCTGGGACCGCGGTTCATGGAGGAGCTGATGGCCTTCGACGGCTTCGCCCACAGCCTCAACTACGGCTACGAGAAGGTCCGCTTCCCGGCGCCCGTGCCGGTCGGCTCGCGCCTGCGCATGCGGGCGACGATCACCGACGTGGCCGACGTGCCGGGCGGGGGCCAGATCACCACGACGCAGACCATGGAGGTCGAGGGCGGCGGCAAGCCGGTGTGCGTGGCGGCGTCGGTGGGGCGGTTCGTGGAGCGCTAGGAGGCCCGAAGCGCGTCGAGGGCGACTCAACCGCGACTCTCGCGGTTGCGTCGTCCCTCGACGGCCCCGGCGCTGCCTCAGGAGCCGGCCGGAATGCGCAGCGCGTTCGCCCACAGACGCGTCAGCGTCGCGACGAGGTCCTCCAAGGACCAGTCGTCGCCGAGGACGTAGACGGAGTAGGCCATGCGGCCGACCATGGACGACAGGGCGC
>JAOPZP010000216.1 GCA_025964055.1 Conexibacter sp. | reverse complement strand
CGGCCAGCGCGCCGCCGAGCGCGAACGCCCGCACCGCGTCGGTGGCGCCGCCGAACCAGCCGAGGTGCACGTCGACGTCGCGCAGCGCCGGGAACGAGCGGGGGAGCGCGAAGTGCTCCGTCGTTCCCACCGACAGCGCCTTGCGCGACGTCCCGTCGACCACGAACGACCGTCCCCGCGCTCCGCCGCGCTCGGTCACCAGCCGCCCGCCGCGCCACGCGAAGCCCGGCTCCAGCATCACGCCGGCCGCCGACGCGCGCGTCCCGCCGCTCATGCCGCCGCCGTCGCCCGTCAGGAAGTACCCGATCTCCACGCGCACGGCCTCGGGCCCGGCGTCGCGCAGCGCCAGCGCGCCCGCCAGGTTCCCGGGCACCCAGTCGTAGCCCATCGCCGTCAGCAGCGCGGAACCCGACGCCGCCGCCCGCGGCCCGTACTGCTCGAACACCGCGCGGATGAACGGCGTCTCGCCGGTCGAGTCGACGTAGTGGGCGCCCGCGCCGATCGCGGCCTCCACCGCGGGACCGCCCCAGCGCGCGAACGGCCCGACCGTGGAGATCAGCACGTCGCCCCGCTCCACCAGCGCCCGCACGCTCGCCGGGTCGCCCACGTCGGCCACCGCCCAATCCAGCCCGCCGAGCTCCCCGGCCAGTGCCCGCACGCGCGCCTCGTTGCGTGCGGCGAGCACCGGGCGCTCCCCGCGTCCGGCGAGCTCGCGCGCGGTGAGCTCGCCGGTGTACCCGGTGGCTCCGAACAGGACGATGCGGCCGGCCATGGCGCGACCCTACTTCGCCGCGGCCGGGCCTGTGCCGCCCCGCCGGTCGGTACCCTGGGGCGGATGGACGAACGCGTCCTGGCCGAGCGGCTGATCACGTACGACACCTCGACGCTCGACGGGCTCCGCGCTGCGGCCGGCTTCGTCAAGGGCTGGCTGGAGTCGCGCGAGCTCGAGGTGCGAAGCCTCGATCACGACGGGTTGCCCGTCGTGATGGTCGACGTCGGTCCCCCCGCCGAGGCCAAGCCCCCGACCGTCATCTTCCACGGCCACCTGGACGTCGTCCCCGCCTACCCCGAGCAGTTCGAGCCGCGCGTCGAGGGCGACCGGCTGATCGGCCGCGGCGCCTACGACATGAAGGGCGCCCTGGCGGCCATGATGTGGGCGATCAAGGACGTCAGCGCCCAGGACAAGGTGCGCGTGCGCTTCATCTGCGTGCCCGACGAGGAGTCCGACGACGTCTCCAGCCGCTCGACCGACGTCATCGTCGCCGGCGGCTACCGCGGCGACTTCGCCCTGACCGGCGAGCCCACCGACCTCCACATCGGCATCCAGGCCAAGGGCGTCCTGGCCGTCCGCGTCGCGCTGCGCGGCGTCGCCGCCCACGGCTCCACGCCGTGGCTGGGCGACAACGCGATCCTCAAGGCGCACGACGCGTTCCGGCGCATCGAGACCCTGCCGTTCAGCCGCGAGTCCTCCGACCTCTTCGACCGCCCGTCGATCAACCTCGCCCGCATCGAGGGCGGCGACGCCTTCAACAAGGTGCCCGATCGCTGCACCATGGACGTCGACATCCGCTTCCTGCCGACGCAGGACCCGGGGGAGATCCTCGCGCAGATCCGCGCGATCCCCGACCTCGAGGTCCTCAAGTGCTTCACGCGCGCGCCCGCCGTCGTGTCGCGCAGCAGCCCGTACGTCCGCGCGTTGCGCGATGGCATCGGGCGCTCCATCGAGGGCGAGGCGCTGAGCATCGGCCGAGACGGCGCCTCCGACGCCATCTCGTTCCTCGAGGCCGGCATCCCAGCGGTGGAGTTCGGCCCCGTCGGCGGCGGCCACCACGGCCCCGCGGAGTGGGTGTCGATCGCTTCGCTGCGCCGCTTCCGCCAGGCCCTCGGCGACTTCGTCTCCGTGCTGCCCGGCTGGCTGGAGCGCGAGAGCACCGACGGGCCCGACCTGCACGCGGTCGAGGGCGGGCTCGCTTGAGGCTTCCCAAGGAGGACCGGCCCCCGCGCGAGGGGCTCCGCTTCCTGCTGCGGGCGGCAGGAGGCCTCACGCTGATCGTCGTGCTCGCGGCGGCCGCCACGGCGACCGCGGGCCTGCTGAAGCTCGACACCATCGTCCAGCCGCCGCCCGGCGCGCCGCCCCCCGTGCGCTCCGCGGAGATCACCCCGGCCAAGCCCGGCAAGCCGCAGACGATCCTCGTCCTGGGCTCCGACCGCCGCTGGAGCGACCTCAAGAAGAACAACCCGGCGCTCAGCAAGAGCGTCGCCGCGCGGTCGGACACGATCCTGCTGATCCGCATGGACCCGGGGCAGCAGGCGACGGCGGTCCTGTCGATCCCGCGCGACCTCAAGGTCCTGATCCCCGGCTACGGGATCAACAAGATCAACGCGGCCTACTCGCTGGGCGGTCCGGACCTGACGGCCAAGACCATCAAGTCGCTGTTCGGCGCGGACTTCACGATCAACCACATCGTCAACGTCAACTTCCAGGGCTTCCGCCAGGTCGTCGACGCGCTCGGCTGCGTGTACGCCGACGTCGACCGTCGCTACTACCACTCCAACCTCGGCCTGCCCGTCTCGGCCCACTACGCCGAGATCGACGTGCGGCCGGGATACCAGGAGCTCTGCGGCCAGCGGGCGCTGGACTACGTCCGCTTCCGCCACGCCGACTCCGACATCGTCCGCGCCGCGCGTCAGCAGGACTTCCTGCGCTCGGCCAAGGACCAGCTCAGCACGTCGTCGCTGCTCGGCCAGCGCGACCGGCTGATCAAGATCATGCAGTCCAACACCCAGACGGACACCAGCCTGCGGTCCGTCAAGGGCGTGTTGAAGCTCGCCAAGCTCGCGGTGTTCTCCGCCGGCCACCCGGTCGCCCAGATCAAGTTCCCGCCCGTCTACACCGGCGACGCCACCACCGGCGAGTACGTCGAGGCGTCGGCCGCCACGCTGCAGCGGCTCCGCGACCAGTTCTTCCACGCCTCGCCCCAGGTCAAGAAGCAGTCCAAGGCCACCAACAAGAAGAAGGTCCCCAAGGGCTCGTCGGGCACCGCCCGCGCCGCCAAGGCCAAGCTGACCGGCGCACGCACCGCGGGCGAGAACCTCGTCGCCCGGACGGTGGCCAGCCGCCGCCTCGGGTTCCGCATGTACTTCCCGCTGCGCCTGACGCCCAACGGGCGCTACGCGAGCACCGTCACCGACGGGACCACCGTCAACCCGACCCCGCGCGTCTACACGATCCGCGACCGCGCCGGCCGCCCGCACAAGGCCTATCGCCTGGTCGTGCTGGAGAACATCCAGGAGGGCAGCTACTACGGCATCCAGGGCACCGACTGGATGACCCCGCCGCTGCTGGCCAACCCGACGTCGTCGACCACGGTCAACGGTCGCCGGCTGCTGCTCTACAAGGCCGGCAGCCGGCTGCGGTACGTCGCGTGGAAGCGCAAGGACGCCGTGTACTGGGTGTCCAACAGCCTGACGTTCGGCCTGTCCAACGCCCAGATGCTGGGCATCGCCGGGTCCATGACCCACATCGGCTCATGAGCGGCGCTCCCGACGACGACCGCCCGCCGCGCCTGGCGTTCGGGATGTACAAGCGCTTCCTGCTGGGAGCGCTCGTCGTCGTGCTCGCCAGCGCCGCGACCGTCGCGACGGCCGCGCTGCTGGAGCTCAAGACCGACACCGGGATCTTCCTGAAGAACTCGACCAAGCTCGAAGGCATCCAGGGCGCGCTGGACGGCGTCGACGCCGGCGGCCCGCAGACGATCCTGATCCTCGGCTCCGACCGGCGCTTCGTCGACATCAAGGCCAAGACGCCGGTGCGCTCCGACACCATCATCCTGCTGCGGTTGGACCCGCACAAGGGCGCCACGGCCGTCATGTCGCTGCCGCGCGACCTCAAGGTGCGGATCCCCGGCCACGGGACCGACAAGATCAACGCGGCCTACGCGATCGGCGGCCCGTCGCTGGCCGTCAAGACGATCCGCAGCCTGCTGCACATCCCGATCAACCACGTGGTCAACGTGAACTTCGGCGGCTTCCGCCGCGCGGTCGACCGCCTCGGGTGCGTCTACTCCGACGTCGACCGCCGGTACTTCAACGACAACCGGCCGCCGTTCGGCGGCGGCGGCAACTACGCGACGATCGACATCAAGGCCGGCTACCAGAAGCTGTGCGGGCAGGACGCGCTGGACTTCGTGCGCTACCGCCACTTCGACACCGACCTCGTGCGCGCCGCGCGCCAGCAGCAGTTCCTCTCCGACGCCAAGGACCAGGTCGGCGTCGGCAAGGTCTTCAGCGACCGCAAGGCGCTGCTGAAGATCTTCGGGCGCTACACCCAGACCGACATCAGCTCCGACCAGGCGATCCTGCGGCTGCTCAAGCTGGCCATCACGTCGGCCCAGAAGCCGGTCCAGGAGGTGCGCTTCCCCGGCGACATCACCGGCGACTTCGTGACGGTCACGCCCACGCACCTGCGCGAGGTCACCACGCGGTTCATGAACGCCAAGGGCACCGGCGGCTCGCGCGGCTCGTCGGGGAAGACGACGACGAAGCCGAAGACCCAGGGCCGGCGCTCCAGCTCCGCGCTGCCGGCCGGGATGCTGCTGGCGCCCCGGCAGGGCGAGGACGAGGCGGTGCAGCTCGCGACCAAGCTGCCGTTCGCCGTCTTCTACACCAAGGCCGTCACGTCCGACGGCCAGTACCTGCCCGACCACAGCCGGGCCTACGACATCTACGACCGCGGGGGCCACAAGTACCGCGCCTACCGGATCGTCGTGAAGACCAGCGAGCTCGGCCAGTACTACGGCGTTCAGGGCACGACGTGGCAGGGCCCGCCGATCCTCGACAACCCGAGCGAGCGGCGCCGCATGGCCGGGCGCGACTACGAGCTGTTCTACGACGGCAACCGCCTCAAGATCGTCTCGTGGCGGTCCGGCAAGGCCGTGTACTGGATCTCCAACACGCTGCTGCAGTCGTTGAGCAACCAGAAGATGCTGGCCCTCGCGCGATCGGTGGGCAAGGTCCGCTAGACGGTGGCCGGCTGCGCGAGGGAGGCCCTCGCGCGATCGGTCGGCAAGGTCCGTTAGACGGTGGCTGGCTGCGCGAGGGCGGCCCTCGCGGGATCGGTGGGCAAGGTCCGCTAGACGGTGGCCGGCTGCGCGAGGGCGGCCCTCGCGCGATTGGTTGGCAAGGTCCGCTAGACCGCGGCCGGCTGGGCGAGGGCGACCCTGGCCCGCTCGGTCGGCAAGGTCCGCTGGACCTCCGCTAGCCTCTCGCGCTTCATGGCAGCGCGCGAACCCATCGGGGTCATCGGAACCGGATACGTAGGACTCGTCACCGCGGCCGGGTTCGCCGAGCTCGGCAGCGACGTCTACTGCATCGACATCGACGCCGACAAGATCGCCCGGCTCGAGCAGGGCGAGGTCCCGATCTGGGAGCCGGGGCTCGCCGAGCTGATCGCGGCCAACCGCGAGCGCCTGCACTTCAGCACCGACATCACCACGGCGCTGGAGCATGCCCGCCTCCTGTTCGTCGCCGTCGGCACGCCGCCCACCTACTCGGGCGACGCCGACCTCAGCGCCGTCCACGCGGTCGTCAACGCGATGCCGGTCTCCGACCATCACGCGCTCGTGATGAAGTCGACCGTCCCGGCCGGCACCGGCGCGTCGATCAAGCGCCTCTTCGCCA
>JAOPZP010000421.1 GCA_025964055.1 Conexibacter sp. | reverse complement strand
GCGCGCTCGCCGAGCTCGAGGCGCTCGCGTCGGGCGTGCGTGGCACAGGGGTGCGGGAGGGCACGGCCCGCTAGGTTTGAGTGATGGCCGAAGCGATCACCGCAGATGGATTGGCACAGCTCAAGAGTGAGCTCGAGGCACTCGAAGGGGAGGGCCGGCGCCAGATCGCGCAGCGGATCCTGGTCGCCCGTGAGCTGGGCGACCTCTCCGAGAACGCCGAGTACCACGCCGCCAAGGAGGACCAGGCGCACCTGGAGACCAAGATCGCCCGCCTCACCGAGCGCCTCCGCAACGCGACGGTCGTCGAGTCCGACGCCGACGCGACCGTGGTGACGTTCGGCGCGACGGTCAACGTGACCGACGTGAGCTCCGGCAAGACGACCACCTACACGATCGTGGGCGCCACCGAGGCCGACCTGAAGGTGGGCCGGCTGTCGGCGGAGTCGCCGGTGGCCAAGGCGCTCATCGGCACCGCTCCGGGCGACACCGTCGCCGTCTCGACCCCGCGCGGCACGCGTCAGTTCAAGGTGGAGTCGCTCGGCTAGTGGGCCGAACGGCAGGTCCTGGCGGCGCCCGGACCGCGCCCGCCGGCACCGTGAACCAAGGCCCTTAACCGAACAGGTCTTCTTCGCGACTGCGCAGCAGCGCGACGGCCCCGGGGCCGTCGTCGACCGTGACGTGGCGTTCCAGGCCGGTGACCAGCACCGCCGGCTCGCCGGCGTCCTTGCCGCCGCGAGCCAGGTCGGCGGCGGCGGCGGCCTGGTCGGCGATCGCGATCCACGTGGCCTTCAGCTCACGCCCGTGGGCGTCGGTGCGCCCGCGCCAGTCCTCCAGCGGCGCCAGGCCGGCGATCCCGACCGCCACGTCGCACTGGCCGTGGCGCCACGCGCGGCCGAACGAGTCGGCGATCACGACGGCGGGATGGCCGGGCAGCGCGGCGCGCAGGGCGCGCGCGCTGGCGTCGGGATCGACCGGCAGCAGGACGAGCTCGTCGGGCGCCGCGGCGTTGGACGCGTCGACGCCCGCGTTGGCGCAGACGAAGCCGTGGTGCGTGCGGCAGATCAGCACGCCGTGCGCGGCGCGGACCACCTCGGCGCTCTCGCGCAGCACGACCTCGACCGTCCGCGGATCGTCCTTGCCGAGCGCGGCCGCCAGCTCGATCGCCCGCGGCGACGCCTCCACGTCGCCCAGCGACACGACGCGCCCCTCGGCCTTGGACACCACCTTGTGGGCGACCACCAGCACGTCGGCGGCCGCGAAGCCGCCGTCGCCGCGGGCCGCCGCCAGCAGCCTCGCGAGATCGTCGCCCGGGCGCACCTCCGGGATCCCGGGCAGCGCCCGGACCGCGATCATCGCCCAGCCACGCGCCCGACCCGGGCCAGCAGGCCACGGGTGTGCGACGCGCCGCCGCGGACGTCGTCCAGCGCCGTCCGCAGCGCCTCGAGGTCGTCGAACGTGTCGACGTCGAGCCCGAGCGTCTGCAGCTCCACGACCTCGCAGCGCGCGCCCGCTTCGGCGGCCAGGCGCTCGTGGCGCTCGCGGCTGCCGGGCCCGAAGGCCGGGCGGATGATGTCCGGCGGCGTGAGCACGAGGGCGTTGGTGCCGGTGCCGTGGCGGTCGGGGACGATCAGGACGTCCGGGCCGCTCTCGGCGCGATCCAGCAGCGCGTCGACCTCGGCCGGGTCGAGCGCCGGGCAGTCGCCGGGAACGAGCAGCACGCGCGCGGCCCCGCGCTCGATCGCCGCCTGGACGCCGCGTACCGCCGCCGAGCTGTGGCCGGCGTCGTCGGGGTCGTCGATCACCGCGGCCGCGTCGTAGCCGGCGGCCAGGGCGACCGCGGCGTGCTCGCCGGAGACGACGAGCACCTCGTCGACGAGCTTGGCGCGCCGCAGCGCGATCAGGACGTCGGTCACCATCGACTCGGTGAGCGCGCGGCGCGTGCCGTCGGAGATGCCGCTGTCCAGCCGCTGCTTGGCGGCCGAGAAGCGCTTGACCGGCAGGATGGCCGCCGTGCGCGGGCGCGGGGCGCGGGCGCGCATCAGCGCAGGCCCTCGGCGAACGCCAGCACGTCGGAGGCGACGCGGGCGCGGCCGGCCGCGTCCGGCATCAGGGTGTCGATCTGCAGCAACGGGAGATCGGAGCCGTCCATCGGCTCGTCGGCGACGAAGCCGTCGAGCACGTCGCCGTAGTAGGCCGCGATGCCGGCGGCGTCGGCGCTCACGCCCGCCCAGTCCAGGAACGGCTTGGTGGGGCCCTTGACGACCTGGCCGTCGACGACGGGCGACATCGCGACGACGGGCGCGGCGGCGGAGCGCAGCGCATCGGCCATGCCGGGGACGGAAAGGATCGGGCGGATCGAGATCACCGGGTTGGAGGGTCCCACGACGATGACCTTCGCCGCGGCCAGGGCAGCGAGCGCCTCGGGCGGCGGGGCCGCCGCCTCCGCGCCGTCGAAGCGCACGTCGTCGATCGGGATCGCTGCGCGCTCACGCACCATGAACTCCTGGAAGGGCACCCAGCGGTCGCCGCTGCGCACGCTCGTGCGCACCGGCGCGTCAGCCATCGGGATCACGCTGGCGCGGACCCCGAGGGCGCCGGTGAGCTCGGCGATCGCCTCGGTCAGCCGCGCGCCGCCGGCCAGCAGCTCGGCGCGGCGCACGCCGTAGGCCAGGTCGCGGTCGCCGAGGTTGAACCACACCTCGACGCCGAGCTCGCGCAGGCCGTCCATGACGTGGAAGGTGTCGCCGTGCAGGCCCCACCCGCGCTCGTCGATGCGATCGGCCAGCCAGAAGGTGACGAGGTCGGGGTCGGGCGCCACGTAGGCGCCGTAGAGCTCGACGTCGTCGCCGGTGTTGGCGATGACGACGAGATCGTCTCCGGCCACGTCGAGCATCCCGCGGGCGAGCTTCGCGCCACCGGTGCCGCCGGCCAGGACGACCACCGGGGAACGGGAGTCGGAGTCCATGCGGCGCGGACGATAACGTGCGGCTCGCCGTGACCGAGATCCACGAACACGCCTTCGTCGCCGAGGGCGTCCTGTTGACCGACGTCCGCGGCTCGCTCCCCGTCCGCGTCCTGTCGACGCCGGGGATGATCGGGATGATGGAGTACGCCGCCACGACGCTCGCGCTGCTGCACATCGAGCCGGGCACGACGACGGTCGGCTTCGAGGTGTGCGTCAAGCACGTGGCCGGCGCTCCCGAGGGCACGCAGTGCACCGCGGTCGCCGCGCTGCGCGAGATCGTCGACGGGCGCAAGCTGCGCTTCGACGTCGAGGTCCGCGACGGCGAGCGCGTGATCGGCGTCGGCACGCACGAGCGCCGCAAGGTCCCGGGCCTGGCCCCGACCGAGGTCGACCGGCCGTGAGCGTTGCGGGCCTGCCCGAGCGCGTCAGGGTTCGTGAGGTGGGACCCCGCGACGGGCTCCAGAACGAGCCCGAGGTCGTCGCGACCGGCGACAAGGTGCGGCTGGTGAACCTGCTGGCGCGCACCGGCGTGCCGCGCCTGGAGGTCACGTCGTTCGTGCGCGCCGATGTGATCCCGCAGCTGGCCGACGGGCCCGAGGTGCTGGAGCGCATGGACGTTCCCGATGATGTCGACGTCACCGTGCTGATCCCCAACGAGCGCGGGTTCGACAACGCGCTGGCGCACCGCTCGCGCTTCGGCGAGATCAACTGCTTCCTCAGCGCCAGCGAGTCCCACAACCAGGCCAACGTCAACCGCTCGATCGAGGAGTCGCTGAGCGGGCTGGAGCGCGT
>JAOPZP010000107.1 GCA_025964055.1 Conexibacter sp. | reverse complement strand
CGGCCCAGCGCGCCCTCGGCATCCCGGCCGACGGCGTGTTCGGCGCCGCCACCCGCCGCGCCGTCCGCGCGTTCCAGCGGGCGCACGGCCTCACGGTCGACGGTCGCATCGGCGCGCAGACCTCGGCGGCGCTCGGCCTCGCCGCCACCACGTCCACGCGCGGCGTCGTGCGCACCGCCTCCGCCACGTCCACGACGACCGCGTTCCCCGCACCCTCCGCCGCCACCACCCGCGCGGTGCAGCAGGCGCTCGGCCTCACCGCGGACGGCGTCTTCGGCCCCGAGACCCGCGCCGCGGTGCTCGCCTACCAGCGCTCCCACGCCCTGACGGTCGACGGCATCGTCGGTCCCCAGACCCTCGGCGCGCTCGGGGTCTCCGCCGCCGCAGCGACCGACGCCTCGACCCGCACTGCCGCGGCCACCACCACCACGGCCGCCACGCCCAGCACGACGACTCCGGCGGGCTCGGGCGCCCAGGCGGCCGTGGCGGCCGCGCTCTCCAAGGTCGGCTCGCCCTACGTCTCCGGCGCGACCGGACCGAGCTCGTTCGACTGCTCGGGCCTGACGAGCTGGGCGATGCGCCAGGCCGGGATCTCGATCCCGCGCACCAGCTTCGCCCAGTTCGGGACCGGCTCGGCGGTCGACAAGGGCAGCATCCAGACCGGCGACCTCGTGTTCTTCAACACCGCGGGACCGGGCGCCTCGGACGTCGGGATCGCCACGGGGCCGACGACGGCCGTGTCGGCCACGACGCACGGCGTCATGAGCCACGCGATCTTCGACGGCTACTGGGGATCGCACTTCGTCGGCGCCCGCCGGGTCGGATAGGCGGCACCGCAACCCGCCGTCACCGCTCACGCCCGCGGGCGTGAGCGGTGAGGTCGTTGCACGCGCAAGCCATCCGGTACTACGATCCCGGCCAGCGAAGAACCGGCCCTTTGTGGCGACCGAGACCCAAGAGCTTCCACCGACGTTCCCAGCAGTTGCAGTGCCCGCCGAAGCCGCGCACCACTGAGCGCGATCGGCCCCGCCGGACCCGAAACCCCGCCCACCTCGCCTGGTGGCCCGGCCCTCGCTCCCTGATCGCAGCACCGGAGACCAGCCGTCCGCCCTCCATCGGCGGCTGGGGAGAGGACACCCAATGGAAACCCTGATCGGCGCGGGCCTCATCGGTGTGGCCATCGTGATCGCCGCCGCCCTGTACGGCCGGTCGCGACCCGCCGTCGCGGCGCTGCCCTCGGCGGTCGTCGTCGGCGCGGCCCCGGCTCCCGAGGAGCTCGAGCTCACACGGCGCGCCGCGGAGCTGGAGCGCAGCGCGGAACGCACCCACGCGCTCGAGGCGGCTCTGGACCGCCGCAGCGCGGACCTCGACCGGCGCGAGGCCGAGCTCGAGCGCCGCGACCAGCACCTGCGGGCGCACGCGACCGAGCTCGAGCGCCTCCGCGTGGAGCGCGAGGGCGCCCTGGAGCGCATCGCCGGGCTCAGCGCGGGGCAGGCCAAGCAGGCGCTGCTCAAGGACGTCGAGGACGACGCGCGCCACGAGTCGGTCCGCGTGCTGCGCCAGGTCGAGGAGGAGACCAAGCGCGACGCCGAGCGGCGCGTGCGCTCGATCCTCAGCGTCGCGATGCAGCGGCTCGCCGCCTCGCACGCGGCCGAGACCACCGTGTCGGTCGTCCAGCTCCCCAGCGACGACATGAAGGGCCGGATCATCGGTCGCGAGGGCCGCAACATCCGCGCGCTGGAGAACCTCACCGGCGTCGACTTCATCATCGACGACACGCCCAACGCGGTCGTCCTCAGCGCCTTCGACGGCGTGCGGCGCGAGATCGCGCGGATGACCCTCGAGAAGCTGCTGCAGGACGGGCGCATCCACCCGGCCCGCATCGAAGAGACCTTCTACCAGGCCAAGTCGGAGCTCGAGGGCCACATGATGGAGGCGGGGGAGACCGCCGTCTTCGACGCCGGCGTCCAGGGGCTGGATCCCGAGCTGGTCAAGATCCTCGGCCGGCTGAAGTTCCGCACCAGCTACGGGCAGAACGTGCTCGCCCACTCAGTCGAGTGCGCGCACCTGGCGGCGCTCATGGCCTCCGAGCTGGGCGCCAGCACGAAGACCGCCCGCCGGGCCGCGCTGCTGCACGACATCGGCAAAGCGGTCTCGCACGAGATCGAGGGCCCGCACGCGCTGGTCGGGGGCGACCTGGCCCGCCGCCACGGCGAGTCCGAGGCGGTCGCGCACGCGATGGAGGCCCATCACAACGAGGTGGAGCCGCAGACCGTCGAGGCCGTGATCGTGCAGGCGGCCGACGCGCTCTCCGGCGCGCGTCCGGGCGCGCGCGGCGAGTCCCTGGAGCAGTACGTCAAGCGCCTGCGCGACCTCGAGAAGCTGGCCACGCGCCACGACGGCGTCGACAAGGTGTACGCCATGCAGGCCGGTCGGGAGATCCGCGTCATCGTCGAGCCCGGCATGATCACCGACGACAAGGCGATCGCCCTCTCCCACAAGATCGCCCGCGAGATCGAGCAGGAGCTCGAGTACCCCGGGCAGATCAAGGTCACGGTGATCCGCGAGTCGCGGGCGGTGGACTACGCCAAGTGATCGTCTCAAGGGCCGTGGACTACGCCAAGTAGGGAGCGGAGCTACCCTCTGGCGGCCGTGAGCAAGACCTTCCACGTCACCACCTTCGGGTGTCAGATGAACGAGCACGACTCCGAGCGGATGAAGGGCATGCTCGAGTCGCTGGGCTATGCCGAGGCGCCCGAGCAGCAGGACGCCAAGCTGATCCTGTTCAACACCTGCTCGATCCGCGAGAAGGCCGACAGCCGCTTCATCTCCTACCTGCGCCTGGCCGCTTCCTACAAACGCAAGGACCCCGAGATCGTCATCGGGGTCGGCGGCTGCTGGGCGCAGTCCGTCAAGGACGACGTCTTCCGCCAGTTCCCGTTCGTCGACGTCGCGTTCGGGCCCGGCCAGGTCCACAAGCTCGCCGAGTTCCTGACCAGCGACTCGCTCACCGCCCAGGGGTTCTTCGAGTTCGAGG
>JAOPZP010000213.1 GCA_025964055.1 Conexibacter sp. | reverse complement strand
CGTGGGCTCGTGGACGCGCTGCGCGACCGGCGGGTCCTGGTGGGCCTCAGCGGACCTGACGACGACGTGCTGAAGATCCGGCCGCCGCTGGTCTTCACCTCCGCCGACGCGGACATCCTGCTGTCCGCGCTGGACGAGGCGTTGATCGAGGTCGCGTAGCGACGGCCGAAAGCCGGCCGGGCCGCCGAGCCGTTTCGGCTCGGCAGCCCGGCCCGCCCTCAGAAGGCGATCCAGGTGGTCTTCAGCTGCGTGTACTTGTCGAGCGCGTGCAGCGACTTGTCCCGTCCGAATCCCGATTCGCCGTATCCGCCGACCGGGACCGTGATGTCGCTGCCCTCGTAGTTGTTGACCCAGACGGTGCCGGCGCGGATCGCGCGAGCGGTGCTGAGCGCCGTGCTGATGTTGGTGCTCCAGACGGCGGCGGCGAGGCCGAACACGGTGTCGTTGGCGAGGCGGACGGCCTCGGCGTCGTCATCGAAGGTCAGCACGGCGAGCACCGGGCCGAAGATCTCCTCCTGGGCGATGCGCATCGACGACGAGACCCCGTCGAAGATCGTGGGCTCGATGTAGAACCCGCCCGTCTCCTGCCTGGCGGCCTGGCCTCCGGCCACCAGTCGTGCGCCCTCGGACGTCCCGATCTCGACGTAGGCCAGGACGCGCTCGAGATGCCGCGCGTCCACCAGCGCGCCGGTCTGCGTGCTCGGATCGAGCGGATCCCCGGGAGGCCGCTGCGCCGCGGCCTCGGTGAGCGCGTCCAACAGCTCGTCCTTTCGCGACCGATGGACGAGCAGCCGGGAGCCGGCGCTGCAGACCTCCCCCTGGTTGTAGAAGATGCCGCTCGCCACGGCGTCTGCGACGGTTGCGACCTCGGGGGCGTCCGCGAAGACGATGTGCGGGCTCTTGCCGCCGCACTCGAGCGACACCTGCTTCATGTTCGAGTCCGCGGCGTAGCGCAGGAAGTGCCTCCCCACCTCACCAGAGCCGGTGAACGCGATCACGTCGACGTCCATGTGCCGGCCCAGCGCCGCGCCCGCCGTCGGACCGAAGCCCGGCACGACGTTGAGCACGCCGTCGGGGAGGCCGGCCTCGCTCGCGAGCTCGGCGACCCGGAGCGCCGTCAGCGACGACTGCTCGGCCGGCTTCAGGACGACTGAGTTGCCGGCGGCGAGGGCCGGGGCGAGCTTCCAGGAAGCCATCATCAGGGGGAAGTTCCAGGGAACCACCGCGCCGACGACGCCCGCGGGCTCGCGGGTGATCGTCGCCAGCGTGCCGTGGGGCGTCGGGGCGACCTCGTCGTAGACCTTGTTGATCGCCTCGGCGAAGTACTCGAAGGACTCGATGGTGACCCGAAGGTCCACGCTGAGGGCGTCGACCACGGGCTTGCCCATGTCGAGCGATTCGAGGAGCGCCAGCTCCTCACGGTGGTCGCTGATCAGCGCCGCCAGCCGGAGCAGCGTCCGGCGGCGGTCCATGGGCGCACGTCGAGCCCACCGCCCGTCCTCGAAGGCGGCGCGGGCCGACGCCACGGCGGCGTCGATGTCCGCGGCATCCCCCTCGGCGACCTCGGCCAGCACGCTTCCGTCCCGCGGCGACACGGCAGGGAACCGTCGACCCGACAGCGCCGGGACGAAGCGCCCGTCGATGAAGATGTCGGTGCGGATGTCGAGCGCGGCGGCGGCGGCCAGGTAGTCGTCGGTGGTCGTTGCGGTCATCGGTATGCCCTTCGGGATTGCGCCGGTCAGGCGGCGGGAGACACGACGGCGGGATCGGCCGGTCGCGCGGTGAGCTGCTCGCGGTACGGGCGTAGGGCGATCGCCGACAGCCCGACCGCGACGACGCCGACGAGCACGTCGCCGTGCAGGCCGCCGACGGCCACTCCGCCGTCGAGATCGTCCAGCGAGCCCTGCAGAACGGTGTGGTCGTCGGCAAGGCCCGGCGCGCCCAGGCCCTGGATGCGCAACGCGAACTGATCGCTCCAGAAGGTCGGCAGCGCCGGTGCGCCCAGTTCCTCGAGCGGGGCGCCCGTGAGGTGCGCGGCCAGCGTGGGGCCCGCCCGTCGCGCCGTGTCCGTGGGGACGCACCAGTGCTCGGTGCGCAGGGCGCCGCCGTTGAAGAACGGGGAGGGGTAGCGCGCGACGTCGCCGACCGCGACGACGTCCGCGCGGCCTTCGACGCGCAGGCGATCGTCACAGAGCACCCCGTCGCTGAGGTCGAGCCCGTTGCCCTCCAGCCATTCCACGTTGGGGTGCGAGCCGATCGCCTCGACGAGCACGTCGCAGGGCAGGAAGCTGCCGTCGTCCAGCTCGACGCCTTGCATGGTCCCGTCCACGGCTTCGACGACCGCCGAGACCGAGCGGCCCAGGCCGAACCGGACGCCCTCACGTTCATGGTGGGCGCGAACCGCTGCGGCAAGCTCCGGTCCGAGCGGACGCAGCATCGGCGCGGGAAGTGGCTCGAGGACGGTGACGTGGCAGCCGAGCTGCCGCGTGCTCGCCGCCACCTCGCATCCGACGAACCCGCCGCCGACGACGACCACGCGCGAACCCGGCACGAGTGCGTGTCGCAGCTTGGCCGCGTCGTCGACGGTTCGTAGGACGTGGCGCCCGTGGCGGCCGCCGCACAGCGGCAGTCGTCGCGGACGAAGGCCGGTGGCGACGACGAGACCGTCGTAGCGCAGCGACGTGCCGTCGTCGAGCTGCACCGCTTGCGCGTCGAGGCGCGCCGAGACGATGGTGCTTCCCAGCTTCCAGGTCAGGCGATCCTGTCCGAGCCGTACCGGGAACGCAGAGGCGGCGGCCAGCTGGCGGCCGGCGTCAGCGACCTCGCCGCCGGCGGCGAGGTCGCGCAAGGCCTCCTTCGAGAGCGGCGGTCGGTTGTACGGCATGTGGGGCTCGGCGCCGATCACCGTGATGTCGCCGTCCCACCCGGCCTTGCGGAGCTGCTCGGCCGCCCGCAGGCCACCGAGCGAGGCGCCGGCGACGATCACGTGCCCATCCACGTCAGCCCTCGAGGAAGATCGCCTGGGTGGGGCAGACGTCCGCGGCCGCCTCGACGTCAGCACGCAGCGACTCGTCCGGCTCGCGCTCCCAGACGATCGTGGTCTCGTCCACGAGGTCGAACACGTCCGGAGCGGCGATGACGCACTGGCCATGGAACTCGCATCGGCTCAGATCGATGGTGACCTTCATCAGTTGCCTGCCTCCCTCATCTCGAACAATGACATCCAGGTTTTGCGTCCAGCTCAGCTACGGCAGGTAGCGCAGGTACATCTCGCGATCCCAGTCCGTCACCGCGCCGCAGGCGCGGTGCCACTCGTCGGTCTTGAGCTCGACGAAGGTCTGGAGCAGCTCCGCCGACATCGAGGCGGCCACGACCGGGTCGGCCTGAACCGCGTCGAGCGCCTCGCCGAGCGTCCTCGGGATCTCGCCGAAGGCACCGTCGACCGGACCGCCGCCGGCCTCCGTGACGGGCCCGGGGGAGAGCCGCTGCTCGATGCCGGCGCGCACGGCGGTGACGAGCACCGCGTGGCTGAGGTACGGGTTGCAGCTCGCGTCGGGTGCCCGGTACTCCATGCGGTCGCCGAGAACCCGGACGAGGCACTGACGGTTCTCGGGGCCCCACGTCGGGGTCGACGGAGCGAACATCCCGACCTCCCAGAAGCGCGCATACGAGTTGACCGTCGGGGCGACGATCGCCGACATGCCGCGCGCGTGCGTGAGGAGACCGCCGATGGCGTGCCGGCCGAGCTCGTTGAGCTTGCCGTCGGGCCCTTCGAAGGCGGGGTCCTCGCCGCGCCACAGGCTGATGTGGTGATGGCAGCCGTTGGCCATGATGCCGGCGACGGGCTTGGGCATGAAGGTGGCCAACATCCCGAACTCATGCGCGACCTGCATGCAGATCTGCCGGTAGGTCACGAGGCGATCTGCCGTGGCGAGGGCCGGCCCGAACCCGAAGTTGATCTCGATCTGGCCGGGATCCTCGTAGTCGGCCTGGATCATGTCCAGGCCCATCGCCTGTCCGTAGCGGGTGACCTGCTTGATGACCGGCCGCATCCGCTCGAGCTCGCCGATGTGGTACGAGGGGCCGACGTTTCCCGGGAGGTTCATGGCGGGAGCAGCGACGACGCCGTCGGGGAACCAGCTCATCTCCGGCTCGCACCCCGTGCGGACCTCGTAGCCCAGCGCGGCCTCGAACTCGGCAAGGACCCGCTTGAGGTTCTGTCGGCTGTCGCTCAGCGCAACGGCGCCGGGGCGCTCGTCGTCGTCGAGCCGGTGGAAGTGATCGCAGAAGACCCGCGCCATGTCGGTGTCCCAGGGGAGGATCTGGAACGTCGACAGGTCGGGGATCATCACGCCCTCGGCGACATCCTCGGCGCTGGGGCCGATGGGGCCGCCGTGGCGGCTCTCGGCGAATCCCCCCGCGGAGAGGTATGTCCACGCCAGCCCCCGCTCGGCGATCCGCTCGAGGTGGCGAGCCGGGATGACCTTCCCCATCACGCGGCCCTGGATGGAGACGTACTGCAAGTAGATGTGCTTGACGTCGTGCTCCCGGATGCGAGCGATGACCTCGCGCAGGAGCGCGTTGCGGGCGGACGCGTTGAGCGTCTCCTCGAGCGTGTTGGCAGACATCGTTCTCCTCTTTCAGCGCCGGCGACGAGCCGGTGGCCGGGTCCCGGCCACAACGATATAACCTCAGATTACATGGTTTATGCGTTGCGTCCAAACCGGCACCGTCTATTGCGGAACACAGTTCCAATTATGCTAGGTTGCGCGTCGTCGGCCTGTCAAGCGCGGGCAGGCGACGTGGCCGGTGCGCAGGCGCCCGCCACGGAGATCGAACACCGCGGAAGCCCGGAGTGACTTTGCGAGACGAGAACGACCCGATTGGCATGCTCGGCGTGGTCGGAGCCGGGTTCATGGGCACCGGCATCGCCGAGACGGCCGCCCGTGCGGGCGTCGAGGTCACCGTCTACGAGCCCGAGCAGGCTCCGCTCGATCGCTCGCGGGCGCAGCTCTCGGCGAGCACGCAGACGGCGGTGGACCGCGGCAAGTCGTCGGTGGCCGACCGCGAGGCGCTGCTCGAACGCGTCCGGTGGACCTCCGATCTGGACGGGCTCGCCGACGCACCGCTCGTCATCGAGGCCGTCGTCGAGGACCAGGACGTCAAGATGGACGTCTTCAGGCGCCTCGATGGTGTCGTCCGCGCCGACGCGCTCCTCGCGTCCAATACGTCCTCGATCCCCATTGCCGAGCTTGCATCGGCGACGACGCGCCCGGAGTCCGTCCTCGGCATCCACTTCTTCTCGCCGGTCCCGGTCATGCGCTTGGTGGAGGTGGTCGAGGCACTCAGGACGAGCGCTTCGACGATGGAGGCCGCGCACGCGTTCGTCGAGCGGCTCGGCAAGCGCCCGATCCGCACCAAGGACCGAGCCGGCTTCATCGTCAACATGCTGCTCATCCCGTACCTGACGGCGGCGGTCCGGATGTTCGAGGAGGGCTTCGCCTCGGCCGAGGACATCGACGCCGGCATGCACCTCGGGTGTGCCCATCCGATGGGTCCCCTGCAGCTGTGCGACTTCATCGGGCTCGACGTGATGTACGCGATCTGCAGATCGCTGCACGACGAGTTCAACCGGGCCGAGTACGCGCCGCCGCCGCTGCTGAAGCGGATGGTGGCCTCGGGCATGCTCGGCCGCAAGTCCGGACGCGGGTTCTACGACTACGAGGAGGCAGCATGACCGACGCCACGACCATCGTCCGTGACCATCCCTTGTGGCATCCGTTCAGCGACATGGGCACGGTGGGCACCGAGAAGCTAGTGCTCGATCGCGGGGAAGGGATCTGGGTCTACGACACCCAGGACCGGCGGTACATGGACGCGACGGCGAGCCTCTGGTGCGCGAACGTCGGACACGGGCGGCGCGAGATCTCGCAGGCGGTGGCGGCCCAGCTCGATCAGCTCGACACCTTCAACATCTTCGGCGACTACGCCAACCAGCCCGCGCTCGACGTGGCCGCGCGGCTGGCCGCCCTGAGCCCGATGGACGACACGAAGGTCTTCCTGGGCTCGGGAGGCGGTGACATGTTGGACACCGCGGCCAAGATCGCCCGCGCCCACTTCGCGCAGCGGGGCCAGCCGCAGCGGACGCACCTGATCTCCCGCAGCCTCGGCTATCACGGCACCCACGGCTTGGGGACCAGCCTCGCCGGGATCGAGGCCAACGGCGCGGGATGGGGGAGGCTCGTCCCGGACGTCTCGGTGGTCGCACGGGATGACGCGCGGGCGCTCGAGGACGAGATCCTGCGCGTGGGCCCCGACCGCGTTGCCGCCTTCTTCTGCGAGCCCGTCATCGGCGCCGGCGGCGTTCACCATCCGGTCGACGGCTACATCGAGGCGGTGGCCGACGTCTGCCAGCGCTACGGCGTGCTCTTCGTCGCCGACTGCGTCATCTGCGGATTCGGCCGGCTCGGCACGTGGTTCGGCATCGATCGGTGGCCGGTCGAGCCGGACATGATCGCGGTGGCCAAGGGCATCACGGGCGGCACGATGCCGCTCGGCGCGCTGCTCGTCAGCGGCCACGTCGCCGCGCCGTTCTTCACCGGGGAGCCCGGCGCCCCGGTGCTGCGTCACGGTCAGACCTACGCTGGTCACCCTGCGTGCTGCGCGGCGGCGATGGCCACGATGGACATCCTCGAGCGCGAGGAGCTGATCGGCCGCGGCGAGGGCCTCGAGCAGGCGCTCGCCAACGCCCTTCGGCCGCTGGCCGAGAACCCGATGGTCGGCGAGGTCCGTGCGGGTCTCGGACTGATGGCAGGGGTCGACCTGGCCTCCCACGTGGTCGAGTCGACGCCCGGCGCCGTCGCGATCCTCCAGCGCCGTTGTCGCGAGGCCGGCATCCTCGTGCGTCCGCTGATCCGGGGCATCGCGGTGTCGCCGCCGTTGACCATCACGCCGGACGAGATCGTCGAGCTCGGAGCCCTGATCGCCGAGGGATTCGCACGGCTCGAACCGCTCGTGGCCCGGAACGCAGCCTCACGATGAGCGTCGACGTCGAGCTGGACGAGGGCGTCGCGACCCTGACGCTGAACCGTCCGGAGACACGGAACGCGCTCTCCGACGGCTTCCTGGAGGAGCTCGTCGATCAGCTGCAGGCCCTCGACCGAAGCCGTGAGGTCGGCTGCATCGTCATCGCCGGGCAGCAGCGCTTCTTCTCAGCGGGCGCCGATCTGGGCGAGCTGTCTGCGCGCGAGCCGATCGAGATCTTCCTCGGTCGCCGCGCTGAGCTGTGGCGCGCGGTCCGCGAGGTTCGGGTGCCGCTGGTCGCCGCCGTCTCCGGGCATTGCCTCGGCGGGGGCTGCGAGCTGGCGCTGTCGTGCGACCTGATCGTCGCATCGCGGACGGCCCGATTCGGTCAGCCCGAGACCGGGCTCGGATTGATCCCGGGCGGCGGCGGATCGCCGTTGCTCGTGCGGCTCGTCGGAAGGGCGGTCGCGGCTGACATGGTGCTCACCGGCCGGCGGCTGTCTGCCGAGGAGGCGCACGAACGAGGAGTCGTGGCGCGCCTGTCCGACGAAGGCGACTGGCTCGACCAGGCCCGCGCCGTGGCGGCCGAGATCGCGTCGCGACCGCGCGTTGGGCAGCTGCTGGCCAAGCAGGTGCTCTCGGCTGCGCTCGAGCTGCCGCTCAGCGGCGGCATCGCGTTCGAGCGCGCGTCGTACCAGGTCGCGCTCGCCTCGAGCGATGCGCGGGAAGGTCTCGCCGCCTTCACCGGCAACCGCGACCCGGTCTGGCGGGGCCGTTGAACCGTGAGGGCGACGTCCCACCGACAACATCAACTTCCGCCACCTCCGCACGGCGAAAAGGACGCGCTGCGATGACCCTGCAGAACGCTGAAGAAGACCTCGCGTCCGAGTCCCTGCCCTTGTCGGGGTGCACGGTGGTGGACTTCACCCGCATCCTCTCTGGTCCGTACGCCACGATGCTGCTGGCCGATCTCGGCGCCGACGTGATCAAGGTCGAGCGTCCGGGTGAGGGCGACGACACGCGTGGTTGGGGCCCGCCGTTCTGGCGGGGGACGAGCTCGTATTTCGCAGCGGTGAACCGGGGCAAGCGGAGCATTGCGGTCGATCTCAGCTCAGACGCCGGTCAGCGGGTGGTGCGCGAGGTGATCGCCGGCGCCGACATCGTCGTCGAGAACTTCCGGCCTGGCGTCACCGGGCGGCTCGGCATCTCCTACGACGACGTCGCCGAGTCCAACCCCGGTCTGATCTATGCCTCCATCAACGGGTTCGGCTCGTTCGGACCGCGGGCCCAGGAGGCGGGCACCGAAGTGATCATCGAGGCCGAATCCGGCCTCATGGCGATGATGGGCGTGCCGGACGGGCCGCCCGTGCGCTTCGGCGTGGCGATGGTGGACATCGCCACCGGGATGTCGCTCGTCAACGGCGTGCTCGCGGCCATGCTGCAGCGCGTACGCACCGGGCGCGGTCGCGCGATCGAGTTCCCCCTGTACTCCACGGCGATCAGCGTCCTGGCGACCGTCATCGCCTCCGCGAGCGTGGCGCCGGAGATGACGCAGGCGCGTTTCGGCAGTGGCCACCCGTCGATCGTGCCCTACTCCGCCTTCGAGGCCCGCGACGGCTGGGTGGTGCTGGGTGCCGTGAACGAGGGCATGTGGGGTCGCCTCTGCGCAGGCCTCGACCTGGAGCCGCTGGCCGACGACGAGCGGTGCGCGACCAACGAGGCGAGGGTCGGCAACCGGGCGTTCGTGGAGCAGGCCGTGGCCGACGCCGTCGCTGCCTTGGACGTCAGCGAGATCACGCGGCGACTCGGCGAGCGGGGAGTCCTGGTGGCTCCCGTCAAGACCGCGAGCGAGGCCATCGAGGATCCGCAGGTCGCCGCTCTCGGGCTCATCGACCAGGAGGACGGCGTCAAGTTCGCACGCACGCCGCTGGCGCAGTTCAACGACGCGCGGCTGTCGCGGGCCCCCGCGCTCGGCGAGCACTCGAGCGAGATCCTCACGGCGTCCGGGATCGCGACGGAGCGCATGAACGAGCTCCTGGCCGATGGCGTGGTGCAGCAGGCGGGTCCGCTGGCCGAGGACCGGCCGGCGAACCCGCTCGACCGCGCCGCCCACGCAAACACCTGACCACCACGCACCGCATCAATCAGGAGCTGACATGACCACGCAGGACCAGACGATCGAGGCAGCCGGCGCACCCGCCACGCCGAGGAGGATCGGGGCGCACGTCGGGGGTTGGCAGGTCGTCGACGACGCAGCCGCCCGGGACGTCCTGAACCCGGCCGACACCCGTGAGCGGGTCGCGGTGGTGACGCGCTCGGGGCCGGAGGTCGTCGACCAAGCGCTCGAGGTGGCCAGGGACGCCGCGCCGAGCTGGGGGCGCACGTCGGCGCTCCAGCGCGGCGCCATCCTGGCGCGTGCCGCGGAGATCATGGCGTCGCGGGCCGAGGAGGTCGCGATCGCCATGACGCGCGAGATGGGCAAGATCATCGCCGAGTCGCGCGTCGAGGCCCAGCGCAGCGCCGAGTTCCTGCGGTTCTTCGCGCAGGCGCCGAAGCTGCAGGCCGGCGCCACGTTCCCGCTCGGCGCACCCGACGAGCAGGCGTTCACGCTGCGTGCGCCGCTGGGCGTGGTGGGGCTCATCACGCCATGGAACTTCCCGTTGTCGATCCCCGTCTGGAAGACCGCTGCCGCGCTGGCGTTCGGCAACGCCGTCGTGCTCAAGCCCGCCGAGCTCTCGCCCTGGAGCGCGGCGCTGATGGTGGAGTGCCTGCTCGAGGCCGGGCTCCCTCCCGAGGTGCTCAGCATGCTTCCGGGCTCGGGCTCCGAGATCGGGCCTGCGCTGGTCGACTCCCCGGTGACCGCCGGCATCAGCTTCACGGGCTCGACCCCGGTCGGGCGCGAGATCGTCCGCCGTGGCGCCCATGCGGGAACGCGCATGCAATGCGAGATGGGCGGACGCAACGCCATCGTCGTCATGGCGGACGCCGACCTCGACGCGGCGATCTCAGCCATCGTGAACGCCGGCTTCGGCACGACGGGCCAGCGCTGCACGTCCTCGAGCCGGGTGATCGTCGAGCGGTCGATCGCCGACGAGGTGACCGAGCGTCTCGTCCAGGCGGCATCGGCGCTGTCGGTCGGCCCCGGGCTCGATCCCGCCAACGACATCGGCCCGCTGGCGAGCGCCAAGCAGCTCGACGACGTCCTGGACGCGCTCGATCGGGCGACCAGCGCGGGAACCGAGATCGTCTGGGGCGGGAGCCGGCTCTCCGAAGGCCGCTTGGCCCACGGGCACTTCATGGAGCCGACGCTCACCCGGGATCGTGTCGACAACTGGTTCGCCGGCCACGAGCCGTTCGGCCCCGTCATCAGCATCTTCGAGGCCGACGACTTCGAGGACGCATTGGCCATGAACAACTCCGTCGAGTACGGGCTCGCATCCTCGATCTTCACGCGCGACCTCGCGCATGCGATGCGGTTCGTCCACGAGTCCGATACGGGGATGGTCCACGTCAACCGACCGACCGTCGGCGCCGAACCGCACATCCCGTTCGGCGGCGCCAAGGCCTCCTCCATCGGTCCGCCGGAGATGGGCGGCGCGCATGAGTTCTACACCAAGTCGCGCTCCGCGCACGTGCGGTGGGCGTGATGGCGGAGGTGCGGATCGAGCGCGAGCACGACGGCGTCGCGCTCGTTCGCCTCATGGCTCCGGATCGCAAGAACGCGCTGGTCGGTGACATGGCGCGCGAGCTCCTCGCCGCGCTCGCGGAGGCGGATGCCGACGACAGCGTCGGTGCCGTCGTGATCAGCGGCGGCGAAGACGCGTTCTGTGCGGGGGCACATCGCGGGCTGCTCGCTGCGGTCGGGGCCGGCGACGACCCGCAGGCTCAGGTCGACATCCAAGCGGTGTACGCGATCTTCGATGCCGTGCGCCGCCTGCGGGCTCCCTCGATCGCGGCCGTCTGCGGTCCCGCGGTCGGCGCCGGTCTGAACCTCGCGCTGGCCTGCGGCGTTCGGCTGGCCGGCGACAACGCGTTCCTGCGGTCGATGTTCGTCGGCAACGACATCCATCCTGCAGGCGGACATCTGCGGATGCTGCGCGACATCGGCGGACGTTCGCTGGCCGTTCGCATGGCGGTCCTGGACGAGCCTCTGGGTGCAGCCGCGGCGGTGGCCGCCGGCCTCGCCATCGGGCCGTACCCACCGGCCGACGTCGAGGCCGCGGCGATCCGGCTGGCGCGGCACGCGGCCGCCAAGCCGTCGCTCGCCCGCTGGATCAACGGCTCGGTGGACGACGTGATCGGCCTCACCGACGACGCCGCGGCGCAGTTCGAGGCCGAGGCGCAGGGCCGGAGCCTGCGTCAGCGTGAGCGGGCGAGCTGATGGGACGCCGCCCCGTCATCCTCGTCTCCATCGCGATGGACGACCCGTGGGGCGACTATTGGGCGCGCGTGTTCACCCGTCCGCTGCTCGCCGCCGGCGCCCTGCCGCTGATCCTGCCGGGACTCGACGATGCGGCGTCGCGGGCGGTCGCGCTGGAGCAGGCGGACGGCGTGCTGCTCGGAGGCGGGTGGGACATCGACCCGCACCGCTATGGCGAGGCGCGCAGCGACCTTCTGTGGGATCTCGACCCGCGGCGAGACGAGATCGAGCTGGGTCTCGTGGGGGAGGCGATGGAACGGGGGCTGCCCATCGTCGGCACGTGCCGTGGGATGCAGGTCATCAACGTCGCCCTGGGCGGCTCCCTCTACCTCGACGCATCGCTGCATCCGGGGGCGGAGGATCACCTGTCGGCCGGGCGCGAAGGGTTCCAGGAGCTCGTGGAGCTCGAGCTGGCCGACGACGGCCGCGTACCGGGTCCGGCCAAGCATCGGGTGGCCTTCGCCCAGGGCTCCGCGCTCCACGACCTCTACGGTGACCACGCGTCGCTCAACAGCTTCCACCATCAGCACGTGCGCGATCTGGGGGCCGGGGTTCACGCCACGGGCCACAGCGACGATGGCGTCGTCGAGGCCATCGAGGTGCCTGCTGCGCGGGGACTGGTCATCGGTGTCCAATGGGAGATGCAGGAGGGGTGGCGGACCGATCGCCGACACTTCGCGCTGTTCGAGCGGTTCGTGCAGGCAGCCCGGGACGCGGTGCCGCGTGTGGCACCGTGAGCCGGCCTGCGGCCTCGTCGGTGGAGGTCATCGCCGACGGGATCGACCATCCCGAGGCGGTCGTCTGGGACGACCGGCGCGGCGTGCTGTTCTGTGGCGGAGAGGAGGGACAGCTCTACGCCGTGGGCCTGGACGGCTCCGTGTCGGAGGTCGCTCGCACCGGCGGCAGCCTGCTGGGACTCGCGCTCGGCGGCACCGGCCTGGTCTACGCCTGCGACGCGGGGACGCGCAGCGTGGTGGCGATCGACCCGGACGAAGGATCGGTCACCACGATCTCCACGGGGGTCCCGAGCAGGCCGTTCATCGAGCCCAACGGGATCGCGTTCGACGTCGACGGCAGTGCCTACGTCACGTGCTCGGGCCATTGGGCTGCCGGCGACGGTGCGATCTATCGCATCGATCCCGGCGGGCAGACGACGCTCTGGTCGCATGCCGTGTCCGGCTTCCCCAACGGGTGCCTCGTCCACGAGGGCCGGCTGCTCGTCGTCGAGTCCCACCGGCCTCGGATCGTCGCGGTCGTCCTGGCCGGTCCATCCGCCGGCGTGGTGGCGGCGGAGGTGTGCCGCCTTCCGGACACCGTGCCGGACCAGATCGCGCTCGACGTCGACGGCGGGCTGACGGTCGGCTGCTATCGCCCTGACCTGGTCCTCCATGTCGACGCGCGCGGCGAGCTCACGGAGCGCCTGCGCGACCCGAGCGGCATGACTCTGGCTGCGCCGACCGGCTGCACCTACGCCGGCCCGGATCTCGATCTTCTCGTGGTCAGCAACTACGGCGGGCGACAGCTGCTGGCGCTGACCGTCCCGGAGCGCGGAACGCCGGTGATTCGGCCGCGGCTCGTCGCCTAGTGGCCGCCGATCCGCCGCCCGTCGGCACGGCTGTGAATGAAGTTATGACCTCTAATATCAATGTCTGAAGGTTTAGGGTTGACTTTTCGAGCCGGCTCCGCCTAAAGTCGGGACAGCGTTCCGCTATAAGGAGAGGAAGGGCAATGCACGATCAGCAGCAGCTCGCTGCGGACACCGCCCGGCTCGAGGAGCTGGGCTACAAGCAGCGGCTCACGAGGCGCCTGGGGTTGTTCAGCAACTTCGCCGTGGGCTTCACGTACCTGTCGCCGGTCGTCGGTGTCTACGGCCTTTTCGCGTACGGACTGGCGACCGGGGGCCCTGCATTCATCTGGGCGCTGCCGATCGTGTTCCTGGGACAGTTCCTGGTGACGCTCGTCTTCGCCGAGGTGGCGTCGGAGTATCCGATCGCCGGCGGCATCTACCAGTGGACCCGCAACCTCGTCAGCGAGCGTTATGCCTGGTTCGCCGGCTGGATGTACCTCTGGGCACTGCTGATCAACATCGCGGCGGGAGTCGGCGCATCGACGCTGTTCCTGGGCCCGCTCTTCGGATACGACGTCACCCGGGCCAGCACGGTCTTCACGACGATCGCCCTCCTCGCGGTGGGCGGCATCATCAACTTCGCCGGCGTTCGGGGCGTCTCGCTCGTCTCGCGCCTCGGCGTCTTCGTCGAGATCGGCGGAACCGCCGTGCTCGCCGTCATCCTGCTCGCCACCTACCGGCACAACCCCGTGAGCTCGATCTTCGACAACCTGCAGGTGCAGGGGTCGCACAGCTACACCGGCGCGTTCCTCGCGGCCTGCCTGTTCGGTGTCTGGTGCCTGTACGGCCATGAGTCGGCCGGCGACGTCGCCGAGGAGGTCATCGACCCGTCGTCGCGGGTGCCCAAGGCCATGTTGCTGGCCATCGTCGTCGGCGCCGGCGCGTGCCTGCTGATCACGTTCTCGCTGATCCTGTCGGTGCCGAACCTGGGCGCCGTGATCAGCGGCAAGGACACCAACCCGATCCTGACGGTGTTGAACGGGGCGCTCGGGAGCTTCGGCGCGAAGCTCGCGCTGATCATGGTGCTCATCGGATTCGCCTCGTGCTGTCTCAGCGCACAGGCGGCCGCGACCCGACTGGTCTACTCGTACTCCCGCGACGGGATGATCATGGGCTCGAGGTTCCTGTCGCGCGTCAGCGACAGGTTCCACACGCCGCCGTGGGCGGTGCTGGTGGTGTTCGTCGTGCCGTCGCTCGTGTCGTTGATGCCGACGGCGACGATCTCGCGCGTCATCGCCTTCGCGGTGATCGGCAACTACCTCGCGTTCCTGTCGGTCGTCGTCGCGACGATCGTCGCCCGGTCGCGCGGGTGGCAGCCGGCAGGCAAGTTCCGGCTGGGCCGCTTCGGGTGGCCGGTCGCGATCGGCGCCGTCGCGTACCAGATCGCGACCATCGTGATCCTGTCCATCAAGACGCCCCCGCTCGGCAGTGGCTTCTTCGATCGCTGGTTCGTCCCGATCTCGGCAGGGATCGTGATCGGGATCGGCGCGCTCTACTACGTCATCGCGCGCCCGAAGCGTCGCGTGCAAGACGGCCAGAGCGGGGCCGGGGACCCGTTGCTGGACCCGAGCGTGCAGCCGGTCGCCGCAGCCTCGTACGATTGACGAAACGGCGTTCCGATTTGGAGGATCAATGGGTCGCGATGGACTCTCAGTGGTCGAGAAGGCAACAGTCATCCTGAAGCGCTTTGTCGACCAGAGAGCCACGTCTCTGACCTTCAACGAGATCTTCTCGGAGACGCCGATGAGCCGTGCAACCGCGCACCGCGTGTTGGCTGACATGACCGAGCACGGTCTGTTGGCCCAAGATGCCCAGCGCGACCAATATCGATTGGGACCCCTGCTGCTGTCGGTCGGAAGCCTCGCGCGGCAGCAGGGCTCGGTCGCCGAACGTGCCCTGCCCAGGATGGAGCGCTTGCGGGACCAGTTCGGTGAGACGACGGTCCTGGCTGAGCTCCACGAGGGCACGGTCGTTCCGGTACGACGAGTCGACGGCCTCTATGAGATGCGGATGAACCAAGAGGTCGGCCGCGGCTACCCCGCGTACGCGGGGGGCACCGGCAAGGTCCTGTTGGCGCATCTCGACCCCGAGCTGCTGACCACGTACCTCGCGGGCATCCGGCTCGAGGCGTTGACGCCGGCGACGGCGACGAGCGTGGAGGCGCTGCGCCTGGATCTCAAGCGCATCCGGCTGGTCGGGGTTGCCGTCAGCCGCGGCGAGCGGGTGGCGGGCGCGATCGCCGTGGCCGCCCCGATCTTCAACGACCGTGGCGCCGTCGAGTGTGCGCTGACGATCAGCGGGCTGGCGTCGCGCTTTGACCCGGATCGCCTGATGTTGGCGGCGCAGGCCGTGCAGGCTGCCGCCGAGGCGGTCTCCCGCGAGCTCGGCTTCGTCGCTGAGCCCGGTGGCCCGACGGCGGCCGATCTGATGGATCCCGAAACGGAGAGGTATCGCTTGTTGCATGAGATGTCCGCCTCCGCCTGGGCTGCCGAGTCGGGGGAGGCCGTCGATGTCGGTCGCTGACGTCCAGGTGCCGCGCGGCGGGGACTACCTCGCGCAGGTCTTCGATCTGGCCGGCCGGCGGGCGGTCGTCGTCGGCGGCACCAGCGGCATCGGCGAGACGGCTGCCGTCGCGCTCGCTCGATGCGGTGCTCGGGTCCTCGTGGCCGGGCGGAACGCCGAGCGCGCCGAAGCGGTCGTCGGGCGGATCTCCGACGATGGCGGCATCGCGACGGCGGCGCTCGTGGACGTGACCGACGAGGCCTCCGTCGCCGCGCTCTCCGAGCTGGCCGTCGACCGCCTGGGTGGCGTCGATGTGCTCGTGAACTCCGCCGGCGTCTTCTCGATGCACGAGACGGCCACGCTGCCGCTCGACGAGTGGCGGCGCGTGCTCGAGACGAACCTCACCGGCACGTTCCTGTCGTGCCGGGCGTTCGGCGCTCACATGGTGAAGGCCGGCGGGGGGCGGATCATCAACATCGCTTCGACCGACGCGTTCATCGGCGTGGCGGAGGAGGCGGCGTACTGCGCGAGCAAGGGGGGCGTGGTGCAGCTGACGAGAGCCCTGGCGGTCGAGTGGATCAAGCACGGCGTCCGCGTCAACGCGTTGGGACCGACGGACTTCGCGACCCCGCTCATCCAGCCGTTCCTCGACGACCCCGAGTATCGGGAGTGGACGACCAACGCGATTCCCGTCGGCCGTGTGGGGCAGCCTCACGAGCTCGTCGGGGCGCTCCTCTTCCTCGCCTCCGGGGCTTCGGACATGGTCGTGGGCGAGACGCTCATGATCGACGGCGGCCGCACCGCCATCTAGGGCTTGACGACCATGGGCGCCCCCCTCGTTCTGGTGACCTCGATCCCGCGGATGATCGACACGACGTTGCCGGGTCAGAAGGCCAATGCCACGGTCGATCAGCGGTTCGGTGCGCTGATCACCGAGGCGGGTGGGATCCCGGTGGCCTCCGACGCCTGGGGCGCTCCGGACGCGCTGATCGATCGCGTCGACGCCTTGGTCATCAACGGCGGCACCGACGTCGACCCGAGCCGGTACGGCGCCGAGCGCGGGCCGTCGACCGACGCTCCCGATCTGCGCAGGGACAGGTTCGAGTTCGGGCTCGTGGACGCTGCCATCCGTCGTGGAATCCCGATGCTCGGGGTCTGTCGCGGGATGCAGCTCCTGAACGTCGCCCTCGGCGGGACGCTGACGCAGTCGCTCTCGACGGCTGTCGATCACTACGTGGCCGAGCCGAACGATCGGCCCGTCCATCCGGTGCAGCTCGAGGCCGGATCGGCGATGGCGCGCGCGTTCGCGCCGGGGCTGGTCGACGTCAACAGCATCCATCACCAGGCCATCGACCTGTTGGGCGAGGGCCTCCTGGTGGTCGGATGGGCGCCCGACGGGACGATCGAGGCGATGGAAGACGCGGCGGGCCGGATCCTCGGTGTGCAGTGGCACCCGGAGTTCCTCTCAGGGCGCCACGCAGAGCGTCAGGTCGGCCTCTTCCGGACCCTGCTCTCTCGCTGCGATGCGGGGACGGTCGCGTGAGCAGCGACGCTCGATCCGACGTCGCGTACTGGCGCGCGTCGCCTGCCGTCTCGCGGCCAGAAGCACGCATCGCCGGCCCAGGGACACACCACTCGAGCATCGAGAGCGATCGGCTCCGGGAGAGGTCCCTGAGCCAACGCGAGCTCGTGATCGCGTCGCTGCTCTGGTGCCCGCGCAAGTCCAAGGCCTGACCGCTCTATGTCGTAGTGTTAGAGGTCATATGTCTTCGACCCCGGACGACGTCGTCGCCGCAGCT
>JAOPZP010000389.1 GCA_025964055.1 Conexibacter sp. | reverse complement strand
CGATGAGGTCGATCGCCTTGTCGGGCAGGTAGCGGTCGGCGATGTAGCGGTCCGACAGGGTGGCCGCCGCGATGATCGCCGAGTCCTGGATGCGGACGTTGTGGTGCAGCTCGTAGCGCTCCTTGAGCCCGCGCAGGATCGCGATGGTGTCCTCGACGGACGGCTCGCCGACGATCACCGGCTGGAAGCGCCGCTCCAGCGCGGCGTCCTTCTCGATGTGCTTGCGGTACTCGTCCAGGGTCGTCGCGCCGACGGCGCGCAGCTCGCCGCGGGCGAGCATCGGCTTGAGCAGGTTGGCGGCGTCGACGGCGCCCTCGGCGGCGCCCGCGCCGACGATCGTGTGCAGCTCGTCCATGAAGAGCACGACGTTGCCGCCGGCCTCCTTGATCTCGGCCAGCACGGCCTTCAGGCGCTCCTCGAACTCCCCGCGGTACTTCGAGCCGGCCAGCAGGGAGCCGATGTCGAGGCTGATGACGCGGCGGTCGCGCAGGGACTCGGGCACGTCGCCGGAGACGATGCGCTGGGCCAGGCCCTCGACGATGGCGGTCTTGCCGACGCCGGGCTCGCCGATCAGCACGGGGTTGTTCTTGGTGCGGCGCGAGAGGACCTGGATCACGCGGCGGATCTCGTCGTCGCGGCCGATGACCGGGTCGAGCTCGCCGCGCTCGGCGCGCTCGGTGAGGTCGATGCCGAACTTCTCGAGCGCCTGGATCTTGTCCTCGGGCGACTGGTCGGTGACGCGATGCGCGCCGCGGACCTCGTCGATCGCCTTGCGCAGCTGCTCCTTGGAGGCGCCGGCCCCGCGGAGGAGGTCGCCGGCCCTGCCGCCGAAGCCGGCGAGGCTGAGGAGCAGGTGCTCGGTGGAGATGTACTCGTCGCCGAGCTCGCGCATCTCGACCTCGGCGGCGCGCAGCACGCCGAGCAGCTCGGGCGAGGTCGTGGGCTCCTCGGCGGTGGCCAGCGTGCCGAGCTGGTCGATGGCGCCGTCGACCTCGACGCGCAGCGCCGGCCCGGCGACGCCGAGCTTGCGCAGGACGCCGGGGACGACCGAGTCGTCCTGGCCGAGCAGGATCGCCAGCAGGTGCTCAGGGACCACCTGGGCGTGCTTGCGCCCGGCGGCGAGCGAGATGGCGGCCTGGAGGGCCTCCTGGGACTTGATGGTGAAGCGGTCGGCGTTCAAGGTGCGGTGGTCCTTCTCCCGGGCGTGACAGATCTTAGTCGCTTGGACTCAGATCTTAGCAGCGGTTCGGGGGGCGTCAACCGGCTGGAGCACGGGTACGGCGGGCGTATGACCGACCCGCAAGAGCGCATCCCCGAAGAGCCCGGACAGAAGTCGGCCGGCCGGGGCGGCGAGAACAGCGTCCCGCCGGAGTCGACCCACGAGGCCGCACCGCACGACCAGCGCGCCGAGGAGCCGCTCGGGCCGTTCACGCCCGACGACGAGACCGCCGCCGGCGACACGCCCGAGGCGCACGACGAGATCATCCCCGAGGACCTGCCCAAGGGCCATCCGGGCCGCGCGGAGGCCGAGCGCGAGGCCGCCGAGGGCGACGGCACGGTGCGTGGGAACACCTGAGAGCGCGGGGCGCGGGGCGCGTTACTCGCCGTGTCGCGCCTTGGCGGCCGCCACGCGCTCGATGAGCTCCTCGTCGCGGAGGTGGTGCGCGGCGCCGCCGACGCGGGGCGCCAGCGCGCCGGCGATGCGCCGGGCGAGGTCGGCGCGCACGTCGTCGGCCAGCAGGGCGCGCCGGTCGAGGAAGCCGCGGACGGCGGCGAGGTCCTCGGCGCCGACCGCGCTGACGTCGAGGACGTCGGCGGTGGCGGTGGCTGTCGCGCTCCCGACGGGCGCGAGGTCGCCGACGCCGGGCGGGAGGCCGAAGCCGCCGAAGGTGGGGCCGGTGGCGGGCGCCGCGGCGGCGGCGCGGCTCGCCGACGTGATGCGATCCTCGGCGACGCTGCCGGCGTCACGGGGCTCGCGCACGACGATCGTCGCGGCGGCGAGGTCGCCCAGGCGCTGGTTGCGGCGGGTGACCAGGATCGACACCATGGCCGGCAGGTAGCTGAGCGGCAGGCCGTCGACGAGGCGCACGACGTTGCGGATCACGCTGGAGAGCAGGTCGACGGGGCGGCCGTCGTCGCGCAGGACCCGCAGGCCGGTCCAGCGCTTGCCGGGCGTGCGGCCGCGGGCGAGGACCTCGAAGGCGACGTCGTAGCCGAAGTACACCAAGAAGCCCAGCACAGAGGCGAGTGCGAGCCCGAGGTCGCCGAGCAGCGCGGCCAGCAGGGTGAGCGCGACGACCAGCAGGACTTTGAAGGTCAGATCGATCAGCGTCGCGGCGAAGCGCGAGCCGACGCCGGCGAGCATGAGGTCGACGGGGACGCCCTCGGGCGTGGCGATGCGCAGGCGGTCCTGGTAGTCCTCCATCCAGTGCGCCACGCTACCCGTCAGGCCCTGCGGTGACGCTCGAGCGCTTCGAGCGCGAGCGGGCCGCGGACAGGCGGCGGCTCGAGGCCGCGCTGGCGCAGGCCGGCG
>JAOPZP010000600.1 GCA_025964055.1 Conexibacter sp. | reverse complement strand
GGGCGCGCAGGAAGATGCCGAGGCCGCCGACCGGCTTGACGGACTGGACGGGCGCGGCGGAACGGACGGGCCGGGCCGGCGTCGCCGTGGCGGAGGCCGGACCGCCGGCGCCGGCGGTGCCCGAAGTGGGAGCGGCGGGCGCGGCGGCCGCGGGAGCCTCCGGCTCGTTCTGGAGCTGCGCCGCCAGGTTGGCGCCGAACTGCTTGACGATCTGGTCGGAGACGTCGGCGAGGATGCCGCGCCCGTACTGCGCGACCGCGCCGCGGAGCGCGAGCTCGGTGACGATGTTGACCTGCGTCCCGCCGTCGGCCGGCACGAGCGTCGACTCGATCGTGGCCTCGGCGCCGCCGCGGCCCTTGAGCTCACGCGCCTTGGCCGACAGCACCGTGGTCCAGGTCGCCTCGACCATGCTGTCGCGGGCGACGTCGGCCGCGAAGCGCAGGGAGATGGGCCCCAACTTGACGTGGACCTTGGCCTTCCAGTGCGTTTCGTCGACGACCTCGGTCAGCTCGGCGCCGGGCATGCACGGCACCACCTGTGGGACGTCGGTCAGCAGCGCCCACGCCTCTTCGATGGGTGCGGGCACGTGGAACGTGTTCTCGAGACGCATCTCGTACTTCCTCCTGTCGCGGTGGCCGGGCGGGGACTAGATCCCCAGGTACGCATCCATGAGGCCACCGGCCTCGTGAAGTTCCTCGCGTGTGCCGCTGGTCGCGATGCTGCCGGTCCGAAGCACGTAGGTCCGGTCGGCCAGCTCGACGGTGCGAGCGGCGTTCTGCTCGACGAGCAGGATGGTGATGCCCTGGCTGCGCAGGTCGTCCAGGACCTCGAAGACCTGGTCGACGACCAGCGGCGCCAGCCCGAGCGACGGCTCGTCCAGCAGCAGCAGCCGGGGCTTGCTCAGCAGGGCGCGGCCGATGGCCAGCTGCTGCTGCTCGCCGCCGGACAGCTTGCCCGCGGGCGCCTTGAAGTAGTGCTTGAGGATCGGGAAGCGCTCGAGCACGGAAGCGAGCTCTTCCTCGCTGCCCGAGCGGTCGGTGCGCGCGAGCGCGCCGAGGATCAGGTTCTCCTCCACGGTCAGCGACCCGAAGATGTGCCGTCCCTCGGGGACCAGCGCGAGCCCCTGTCGCACGATGCGCTCAGGTGGCTGGGCGACCAGGTCCTCGCCGGCGAAGCTGATCGTCCCGGAGGACGGCTTCACCAGGCCGGTGATCGCGGCGAGCGTCGTGGACTTGCCGGCGCCGTTGGGGCCGATGAGCCCCACGAGCTCGCCCTCGCCGACGTGCAGCGTGATGCCATGGACGGCCGGAACGCGCCCGTAGTGGACGACGAGGTCCTCAACCTTGAGCAACGTCGGACTCCCTTCCCACGCCGAGGTACGCCTCGATGACGGCCTGGTTCGCGCGGACCTCGGCGGGCGTGCCGATGGCGATCGTCTTGCCGTGGTCGAGGACCTGGATCCGCTCGCACAGCCGCATGATCATCCGCATGTCGTGCTCGATGATCAGCACGCCGAGCGAGAACTCGTCGCGGAATCCCACCAGTGAGCGCAGCAGCTCGTCCGACTCGGCCTCGTTGAGACCGGCGGCCGGCTCGTCCAGCAGCAGGAAGCGTGGCCGCATGGCCAGCGCCCGGGCGATGCCCAGGCGGCGCTCCTGGCCGTGGGCCAGCGAGGTGGCCAGGTCGTCGGCCTTGTCGGCGAGCTGCACCCGCTCGAGCAGGTCCCGCGCCAGGCTCCTCGCCTCCTGCCGCCCCGCACCGGCTCCGAGAGCGCCGACCTCGACGTTCTCGAAGACGGTGAGGCGGTGGAAGAGGCGGACGCCCTGGAAGGTGCGGACGAGCCCCCGTGCCGAGCGCTTGTGCGGCGGCAGCTTCGTCACATCGTTCCCCGACAGGAAGATCCTGCCGCTGGTCGGCTGCTGGAAGCCCGACAACACGTTGACGAGTGTCGTCTTCCCGGCGCCGTTGGGTCCGATGAGTCCGAAGAGCTCGCCGCGGTTGACGACGAGGTCGACCTCGTCGATGGCCTTGACGCCGTCGAAGTGGACGCGCACGTCCTTCGCTTCGAGGCGCTCACCGTTCGCTGTGCTCACGGTCTCGTCCGCTCCATCCGCATCGCTGTGGCCCGGAGCGGCCTCAGCGCCCGCCGTTGCCGGCCTGGGCGGCCTCGATCTTCGCGAGGACGTCGGCCGGCCGCAGCGGGGTGCTGTTGATCGTGACGCCGAAGGGGCTCAGCGCGTCGGCGACCGCGTTGACGACGGCCACCGGGCTGCCGACCAGGCCACCCTCGCCCATGCCCTTGATCCCGCCTTCCGACACGTCGGAGGGCGTGACCAGGTGCGCCAGGTCCATCGTGGGCACCTCGTTGGAGGACGGGTAGAGATAGTCCATCAGGCTGGCCGTGTTGAACTGCCCCTGCTCGTCGTAGACCGCGTTCTCCAACAGCGCGATGCCGACGCCCTGGGCCAGGGCGCCTGCGACCTGACCCTCGATGATCATGGGGTTGAGCATCGTGCCGCAGTCCTCGACGGCGGCGAAGTGGCGCATCTTCACGTGGCCGGTCTCGACGTCCACCTCGACGACCGCGGCGATGACCCCGTTGCTGTAGGTCTCCGGCGGGTCGTAGTAGCGCGTGGACGTGAGCGTCTCGACCTCGCCGCGACGCTCGCCGCCGAAGTACGCGACGGCGGACACCTCGGCGACCGTCATGGACTTGCCGGGGCTGCCCTTGACGGTGATCGTGCTGTTGCTGATCTCGAGGTCGCTCGGGTTGACCTCCAGCTCCTGGCCGGCGAGCGCCAGGATGCGCTCGCGGACGTCGGCGGCGGCGCGCATGATCGAGCCGCCGGACACCACCGCGGTGCGGCTCATGAACGTGCCGGCGCCGTAGACGGCCGTGTCGGAGTCGCTGTCGAGGACCTTGACGTCCTCGAGGCGCACGCCGAGCTGGTCGGCCGCCACCTGGGCGAGGCTCGTCACGTGGCCCTGGCCGTGGGACTGCGTGCCGACCGTGACGTTGACCGAGCCGTCGGGCTCGACGGTCACGCTCGCGCTGTCGTAGAACTCGGCGGGGAAGCCGTGCTTCTGCGCGGACTTCGAGCCCCAGGCGGTCGGCTCGACGTACGGCGCGACGCCGATGCCGAGGTACCGGCCCTCCTTGCGCAGCTCGGCCTGCTCCTCGCGCAGCTTGTCGTAGCCGATCATGTCGCACACCTTGCGGATCGACTCCGCGTAGCTGCCGCCGTCGTAGCGGAAGCCGGTCGCCGTGACGTACGGCTCGTTGCCGATGCAGTTCTTCAGCCGCAGCTCGACCGGGTCGATGTCCATCGCGCGGGCGATGTCGTCGATCAGCGAGTCGCGGAGCAGGTACCCACCGGTCTGGCCCGTGGCGCGGTACGGACCCGCGGGGCACTTGTTGGTGAGGACCGAGTCCACCTTGTAGGAGACGTGGCGCACGTCGTAGATCCCGGCGACGACGTCGGCGGCGAGCAGCGGGTCGACGAGCGAGGTCCACGGGAAGATCGCGTAGGCACCCGCGTCCCCGACGTAGTTGCCGCGGAAGGCCAGGAACGTGCCCTCGTCGTCCACCGCGATGTCGAGATCCATGATGATCTCCTTCGCGTGGGCGCTCGAGCTCAGCGCCTCCTGGCGATCCTCGGCCCACTTCACCGGGCGAGAGAGCAGGCGCGAGGCGACGGGGATGACCGCCTCCTCGGGGAACAGGCACGACTTGACGCCGAACCCGCCGCCGACGGCCGGCGCGATGACCCGCATCTTCTTCTCGGCCATGCCGAGCGTGCCGGCCAGCAGCGTCCGCGCGAAGTGCGGCATCTGCGTCGACGACCAGATGGTGAGGTGGTCGGCACCGGGGTTGTAGTTGGCGATGACGCCGCGACCCTCGAGCGGGGCGGCGGTCACGCGGCCGATGTGGAAGCGCTTGGAGAAGACGTGGGGCGCCTCGTCGAAGACGCGATCGACGTCACCGCTGTCGAACTCGATGTGCGCGATGTTGTTGCCCGGGACGTCGTCGTGCAGCTGGACGGCGTCCTCGGTGAGCCCGTGCTCGGCGTTGGTCACGACGCCGAGGTCCTTGAAGTCGATCTCGACCAGGGCGGCCGCGTCCTCGGCGATGTAGCGCGACGTGGCGACGATCACCGCGATCGGCTCGCCGACGAAGCGCACGCGGTCCGACGCCAGCAGCGGGCGCGTGACGGGCATGATCTCGTCGCGCGGAAGGGCGGTGACGAACGGGCCCGTGGTGTTGGCCTCGATGTCGGCGGCGGTGTAGATGGCGACGACGCCGTCAAGCGCCTGCGCCGCCTCGATGTCGACGTTGACGATCTCGGCGTGCGGCACCGGGCTGCGCACGAACGCAGCGTGCAGCATGTCCGGGAGCGTGATGTCGTCGAGGTACTTCGCCCGGCCCATGAGGAACTCGGGGTCCTCGACCCTCAGCACACGGGCGCCGACGTACTGCGGCAGCGTGGCCGTGGGCTTCGCGTCAACGCTCATCTGCGGTGCCTCCCTGATCGCGGAGCTTCTTGGCGGCCGACTGGACGGCCGCGACGATCCCGACGTAGCCGGTGCAACGGCAGACGTTGCCCGACAGGTACTCCCTGATCTCGTCCTCGGACGGATCGGGGTTGGTGTCCAGCAGGGCGCTCACGGTCATGAGGAAGCCCGGCGTGCAGAACGCGCACTGCAGCGCGTGGTTCTCCTGGAACGCCTGCTGGATCGGATGCATCTCCGCGCCCTTGGCGAGCCCTTCGACCGTCTCGATCTCCTTGCCGCCGGCCTGGACCGCGAACATCAGGCAGGACCGGACCGGCTCGCCGTCGATGAGCACCGTGCACGCGCCGCAGACGCCGTGCTCGCACCCAACGTGGGTGCCGGTCAGGCCCAGCTCGTGACGCAGGAAGTCCGACAGCAGCGTCCGCGGCTCCGCGAACCCACGGCGCGACTCGCCGTTGACGCGAACCTGGACGACGAGGTCGTCCTGCGCGTCCGTGCTCGTTTCCTGGACGCTCATCCCATGTCTCCTCTGTTCAGGGCGGCCGTGACGGCGCGCTTGACCAACACCGACGACAGCTTCTTGCGGTACGCGCCGGGCGCGTGGATGTCCGACGAGGGGTTCAGCGCCTCGGCCGTGATCCGTGCGGCCTCCTCGAGGACCTCGCCCACCGGGTCCTTGCCGACCAGGAAGGCCTCGGCCTCCGTCGCGCGGACGGGGGTGTCGGCCACGCCGAAGAGCGCGATCCGCGCGCTCCGGCACCGCCCGTCCTCGACGTCGAGCAGGGTGGCGACGCCGGCGAGGGCGAAGTCGCCGTGGCGGCGTGCCAGCTCCATGAAGGCCCAGGCTCCGGGCTGCTTGGTGGGGATCCGGACGCTCGTCAGGATCTCCGTCGGCTCCAGCGAGGTGGTGAAGTACCCCTTGAAGAAGTCCGCGGCCGGGATGACCCGCTCACCGTCGGGGCCCGTGGCGACCATCTCGGCTTCGAGGGCCAGCATCAGGGCCGGCAGCTCGGAGGCGGGGTCGGCGTGGGCGATGTTGCCGCCGAAGGTCCCGCGGGCGCGGATCGCGACGTGGGCGACATGGCGCAGCGCCTCGGCGACGATCGGCAGCGCCGTCATCGTCGCGGAGCGCTCGACCTCGAGCTGACGGGTCAGGGCCTTGATCTCGATGACCGGCCCCCCGTTCTCGATGCCGCTGAGCGAGGTGAGCCCGTTGAGGTCGATGAGCACGGACGGCTGCGCCATCCGGAAGTTCATCAGGGCGACGAGGCTCTGCCCGCCGGCCAAGACCTTGGCTTCGTCCTCGTGCTCGGCTTGGAGCGCGAGTACTTCGTCGACCGTATCCGGGACGACATATTTGAAGGGTGCAGGCTTCATCGCGGAGCCACTGTCCTCCTGGTTGCGGGTCGACTGACCATCGAGAAGTGAACGTACCAGCGGTCGGTCTTAATTCGACCCATTTTGGTTACCGTCAATGCACACAAAGTGGTTACGCCTCCTGGCGAGCGGCGGAGCGGCCCGTCACCGGATCGGGGCCGAGGTCTGAGTGGTCGGACGCCGGTGGCATGCGCCGCCGGCGGCGCAGCGGCCAGGCGATCTCGCGGGCGCCCAGGATGCCCTGGGGCCGGAAGTTGAGGATCACCAGCAGCAGGATCCCCAGGCCGACCTCGCGCAGGCCGGGCCGGGCCGGGATGTTCACCACGCCGAGGTTCACGCCCTCCTCGATGCGCCGCAGCCCCTCGAGGATGATCGAGACGGCGACCGTGCCGATGACCGCGCCGCCGAGGCTGTTGATGCCTCCGACGACCAGCATCACCACCATCAGGAACGTCGCCTGCAGGTAGAACGTCTCCGGGCTGAACGCGCCCTGGAGGTGTCCGTAGAGCGCGCCGCCGATGCCGACGACGAACGCGCTGATCACGAAGGCGATCCTGCGCTCGCGCTCGACGCTGACCCCCGCGGCGCGCGCAGCGAGCTCGTCGTCGCGCGACGCCTTCAAGCGCAGGCCCACGCGCGAGTTCTGGAACACCGCGGCGATCACCACGGCCACGACGGCCCAGCCGAGGCTCGAGCCCAGCGTCGTGTCGAGCGGGAGCCCGATGAACGTCGAGGTCCCGGCCTGTCCGAGCACGACGTTGGCGATCAGCAGCAGCGCGAACGTCGCGATGCTCGCGGCGAGGCCGGCCAGGCGCATGATCGGGATCGAGATCACGAGCGCCACCGCGCCCGCCAGCAGCGCCGGGAGGATCGTTCCCGGCACGGTGCCCAGCTGCGCGTCGGCGATGACCCCGGGCAGGTGGGGGAACATCGCGTTCTTGGTGATCAGCGGGATCGTCAGCAGACCCGACACGTACGCGCCGATCGCCATGAACGTGACGTGGCCGAACGAGATGATCCCCGAGTTGCCCACGAAGATGTAGAGCCCGACCACGAGCACCACGTTGACCAGCATCAGGATCACCGTGCGCTGCTGAGCGGCCGATCCGACCGCGGACAGCAACGTGATGACCAGCACCGGGATGAGCGGGGCGGCGACGGGCCAGCCCGTGCGGGCGGCCGCTTCGAGATTGCGACGTTGCACTTTCTTGACTCCTCTTCCGCTCAACGGTCAGACCTGCCGCGGGGCGCGACCGGCGAGCAGGCCCTGGGGCCGGAACACGAGGACCGCGATGATGAGGGCGTAGACCATGGCGTCCCGGTACCCCCGGATGTCGGCCGGGAGGGTGGCCTGGAGCGCGATCGTGACGCAGCCCAGCAGGAACCCTCCGACGGCCGCCCCCGCGAGGCGGCCCATGCCGCCGATCACGGCGGCCATGATGCCGACGATCAGCGGGGTGACGCCCATCATCGGGCTGACGCTGCCGGTCTGGACGACGAGCAGGAGCGCGATGGCCGCGGCCAGGAGGCCGCTGATGATGAAGGCCGCGGCGATGACGCCGTTGACCCGCACGCCGAGCAGCCGTGCCGTGCGCAGGTCCTCGGCCGCCGCGCGCATCTGGATGCCCAGGCTGGTCCGCTTGAGGAACAGCACGAGGCCGATCACGAGCACGAGGCTGGTGCCCATGGTGATGAGGTCGAGCTTGGGGACGCGGATGCCGAGCACGTCGAGCGGCTTGATCAGGCTCCCCCCGAGCTCGATGGGCTGGGGCTCGGACCCGGCGATGACGATCGCGAGGTTCTGCAGCACGTAGCTGACGGCGAACGACGTCACCATCAGCGTCGTGGCATCCGCTCCGCGGACCGGCCGGAACGCCACGCGCTCCATGCCGAACGCGAACAGCGCCGTGCCGGCGACCGCGAGCACGACCACGAGCGGCCACGGGGCACCCGCGAGCAGCAGGATCAGGTAGCCCGCCACCATGATGAGCTCGCCGTAGGCGAGGTTGACGAGCTGCATGATCCCGAAGATGAGGGCGATCCCGAGCGCGATGAGCGCGTACAGGCTGCCGAGGCTCACTGCGTCGATCACGTTCTGAACGATGTACTGAAGGTCAACTGCTGCGAAGACCACGCTTGTCCCTCCGTGTCATGACGTGGGTGCGACGGCGGCGCCCCCCGCGAGCTGCGCGGGGGGCGCCTGACCGATCAGCCTCAGGGCTGAGGCACCCACGTCGGTGCGACGCGAGCCTCGAAGCGAGGCTTGCCGTTCTGGACCGCGATGACGGTCCACGGGCGGTTCAGGCTGATGTGCCACTTCTGCGAGAAGGTCGTGCGGCCGAGCGGCTGCGTCTCCTCGTCGAAGGTCTCCATCGACGTCGCCAGCTTCTGGCCCTCGGTGGTCCCTGCCTTGGCGATCGCCTTGGACAGGACCTCGATGGCGTTGTAGCCGGAGACGAAGTAGGAGACCAGCGGCTTCTGCTTGTACTTGGCCTCGAAGCGCTTGAGCAGGTCGTTCACCAGCGGGTTCGTGTCGTCGCCGTAGATCGACGCGTAGGTCCCGAGGTAGAAGTTGCTCAGCTTGGGGCAGCACTTCTGCCAGAACGTGCCGTCCATGCCGGAGTCCGACACGACCGGGGTCTCGACGCCGGCGGCGCGCAGCTCACGGAGCATCGTCGGCCCGCCGGGCGGGAACGTGGCGCTCACGATGAAGTCCGGCTTCGTGGAGAGCGCCTTGATGCGGGTGATCTGGCTGGCGAGGGACGTGTCCTTCTGTGATGCGAACGTGTCCTTGCCGACGATCGTGCCGCCGAAGTGCTTCCAGGTCTGCTCGAAGTAGTTCATGTACGTGCGCGACCACTCGTTGGCGGTGTCCTTGAGCATGTACACGTTCTTCCACTTCTTGTTCTCGAAGGCCCACCGCGCGATGGCGGCGGCCGTGGCCGGTGTGCCCGGCCCGTTGGAGAACGCGAGCGGGCCGATGCCCGTGCGGCCGAACTTCGGCGCGGCCGCGCACAGCGACATCGCGACGACGCCCTTGGACTGCGCCGTGAGCGCCGCGGGGCTGCCGATGTCGAAGTCGCAGCTGACGAGCACGACCTCGGCACCCGAGTCGATCACCTTGAGGGCGGCGGCCGGGCCCAGGTTCGGATCGGACTTCATGTCTGCGACCACGAACTCGATCTTGCGACCGTTGACGCCGCCCTTGGCGTTGAGGTCGTCAGCAGCCATCTGCGCCGTGGTGTAGGCGCCCCAGTCGTACGGCTTCATCCAACCGCTGGTCGCGATCGCGACACCGATCTTCAGCGGCTTGCC
>JAOPZP010000376.1 GCA_025964055.1 Conexibacter sp. | reverse complement strand
TCGCCGATCCGCCCCAGGGCCGCACGGCCGAGGTGCTCGACGACGAGGCGCTGGCCTTCGTCGGCCGGTTGCACGAGCGCTTCGAGCCGCGCCGGCAGGAGCTGCTGGCCGCCCGCCGCGAGCGTCGCGCGCGGATCGCCGCCGGCGAGACCGGGGCGCTCGTCGACGCGGGCCTGTTCCTGTACCACAACACCCGCAGGCTGCTGGACCAGGGCTCGGGCCCGACATCACCGAAGCGGGCCTGCGAAACGACGTCAACGTCGGCATCCAGTACATCTCCTCGTGGCTGCGCGGCAACGGCGCCGCGGGGATCTACGGGATGATGGAAGACGCGGCCGCCGCCGAGATCGCCCGCTCTCGAGGAGTGCCTGACGCTGCCGGCGTACGAGCAGCTGGACTGAGCGGCCGAGTCATCGGGCCGCGCGCGCCCGAGGTCGGCCGGCAGGCGAGCTGCTCGATCCGGACCTTGAACTCGACCCCATGGAGGCGACCCCCGCGCTCGATCGAGCCGCGCAGAAGCGCTCGAGCGCGACGACGTTGACATCGGCCACCAGGCCCGGGATCGGCGTCCGCCCCACCTCGACCGCCAGAAGGCCCGCCCTCGCGCGGCTCGCGGTCCGCGCGGTGGTCAGCAGCTGTCCGGCTTCGGCCGACGCGCACAGGCCGGCGGCGACGTTGACCGCGGCGCCGACGTAGTCGGCGCCCTCGAACATGATCACGCGGCCCTCGCAGATCCCACCGCGGATCGGCAGGCGCCCCTGCTCGCTGATCACGTCGCAGATCGACGCTGCACAACCGAGGACTGCGGGAGCGCCGATGCCCGAGAGCATCGCGCCGTCGCCAAGCCATCTGGTGACGCGCACGCCGCTCGACTGCGCTGCCGAGCGGATGGTGCTCCGCAAGTGGGCGATCACCTCCACGGCGTCGATGTCGCCGTAGGTCTCGGTGAACGCGGTGAAGCCCGACAGGTCCAGGAACGCGAAGGTGCGCAGCACCCGCATCAGGCCCGCTGTGCCGTCCCCGCCGGCGTCAGGATGCAACCGGCCCCGCCTTGGCGTGCTCCAGAAGCTCCGCTCGGCGAACGAGCTTGACCCGGGGGCGGCCTTGGAGCTCGCCGATGGCTCGCTCGTGTGCGTCCACCGCCTCCCAACCGACGTAGTCGACGAAGTCCACGCCGCGCTCGGCGATCGCCGACAGCACCTGGTCGGGGTCCGCCGTGGGCTCGGGCAGGCGGCCCGCGGAGAGGTCCTCGAGGAGCAGGCCGACCGTCTCGTGCGCGCACTTCTTGTTCGTGCCGATCACGCCCGAGGGTCCGCGCTTGATCCACCCAGCGGTGTAGATCCCCGGCAGCGGCTCGCTCGTGCCCTCGACGGTGACGCGGCCGCGGTGGTTGTGGATCGTCGCGCGGCGGTCGTCGAAGGGGACGCCGGGGATGCGGGTCCCGCGGTATCCGATGGAACGCAGGACCAGCCCGGCCTCGATGATCTCGGTCACCCCGGTCGGGCGGGCAAGCAGCTCCGTGGTCAGCTCGTTGCGCGCCACGCGGACCCCCTCGACGTGCTCCGATCCCAGGATCTCCGTCGGCGAGGCCAGGAACCGAAGGACGATCCGCTTGCGCTTGCCGGCGGGACGGCGCTGCGCGTAGTCGGCCACGATCTCGACGTTGCGCTGCTCGGTCAGGCTCGACGCGTCGGACTCCAGGAAGGCCCGGCTGTGCTCGTCGAGCGCCGCTTCGGCCGGGTCGACGACCACGTCTGCGTCCGCGACCTCGGCGAGCTCCAACAGCTCGCGATTGGTGTACGCCGCCTGCGCCGGCCCGCGCCGGCCCAGCACGACGATCTCCTCGACGCCTGACCGCGCGAGCGCCTCGAGGGCGTGGTCGGCCGTATCCGTCCTGGCGAGCTCCGCGGGCGTGAGCGCCAGCATCCGGGCCACGACGAGCGCGACGTTGCCGTTGCCGATGACGACCGCGCGCGGCGCGCTGAGGTCGAACTCGTGGCCGGCATGGTCGGGGTGGCCGTTGTACCAGGCGACGAACTCGGTCGCGGCATGGCTGCCGAGGAGGTCCTCGCCCGGGATGCCCAGCCGCCGGTCCGTCGGTGCGCCGGTCGCGTAGATCACTGCGTGATGAGCGCTGGCGAGCTCTTCGTGCGAGACGTCGACGCCGACCTCGACGTTGCCATGGAAACGGAAGCCGGGCTTGCCGGCGATGCCCTCGAACACCCGGCTCACCGACTTGATCTTCGGGTGGTCGGGCGCCACGCCGGCACGGACGAGCCCCCACGGCGTCGGCAGGCCGTCGAACATCTCGACCTCGACGGCGAGATCGGGCGCGTTCAGCAGCTGACCGGCGCCATAGAACCCAGCGGGGCCCGAGCCGACGATCGCGACCCGCAACGGAGAGCCCGCGCCGCCGGGCTTCGCCGTCACGCCCATCGGCCCTGGCGGTACGAGGCCGGAGTGACGGGAAGGACGTTCAAGGCGGCGCTCCTTGGGCTCGGGTCAATAAGTACACTCATATCACGCGATCGCTGACGGTCCGTCGCCACGCCCCGCTCCAAGGTCGGACTTGGCGTGGCAGTTCCGATCTATTATTATACTGATATGCCTTCTCTCCATACGCGTCAGCCTTCAATGGACGGTGACCGCGCCCACGGTTGGGATGCCGATCGCTTGAGGCTCCTGCGCGAGGAGTTCCGCGCCTGGCTGGATGAGAACCTCCCCCCGGAGTGGCGCGACATCACACGCGGAACACCGGACGAGCGCGCAGTGCCGATCCGACGCGGCTGGGGCGAGCGCCTGGCCGCCGGCCGCTGGGCGGCGCCCGGCTGGCCCGAGGCCTACGGCGGGCGCGACCTGCCGATCGAGGCTGAGCTCGTCGTCCTGGAGGAGCTGGTGCGGGCGGGAGCCCCCGAAGCGTTGAACTCCAATGGGATCGCGATCGTGGGCCCGCTGCTCATCCGCTACGGCACGCAGGAGCAGATCGACCGGTTCCTGCTGCCCATGCTGGACCACTCCGAGTTGTGGTGTCAGGGCTTTTCCGAGCCCAACGCAGGATCGGACCTCGCCAACCTGCAGACCCGCGCGCGGCTCGAGGACGACAGCCTGATCCTGAGCGGGCAGAAGATCTGGACGTCATTCGCCGAGCGCGCGCAGTTCTGCTACGCCCTCGTGCGCACCGACGCCACCGGGCCGAAGCACGCGGGCATCAGCCTGGTCATCCTCGACATGCGCCAGCCCGGCGTCTCGGTCCGCTCCCTGCAGAACATCGCGGGCGGGGCGGAGTTCGCCGAGGTGTTCCTGGACGACGCCGTCGTCCCGCGGTCCCAGGTCATCGGCGAGCTCCACCAGGGTTGGGACCTGGCCATGGAGGCCCTCTCGCTCGAGCGCGGCCTGTCCTTCGCCGAGCGTGCGCTGCGGTTCCGGCGCGAGGTCAGCACCGCGATCCGCCTGGTGCGTCCCTTCGACTCCCCGAGTGGCTGCGCCTCCAGCGATCCCGGCCTGTCCGCGCAGCTGCTCGACTGCTACATCGACAGCAGGCTGCTGACGAGCGCGGTCGGGCGCGTGCTGCGGCTGATCCACGAGCCCGACCGCGTGGGGACGCTCGCCGCGCTGACGAAGCTGCATTGGAGCGAGTCCCATCAGGAACTGCTCGGCCTTGTGGTCGCGGCGCTCGAGACCCGCGCCGCCGGCGAGGGGGCCGAGTGGTTGCGCGCGTTCATGTTCTCGCGCGGCGAGACCATCTACGGCGGCACCTCGGAGATCCAGCGCAACCAGATCGCCCGCGGCATCGGCCTGCCGTCGAGCTCGGGGAGCGCTCGCGCCGACTCGTCGCCTCGCGTGCGCGCCGGAGGCCTGGCGGTCAGCGACGAGCAGGACCTGCTGCGCGACGGCTTCGAGTCGATGCTCCACAGCGTCCTCTCGAAGGACTCGCTGGACGCGGCCCGGGAGACCGACGGCTTCTCGCCCGCGATCTGGAGCGCCGTCGCGGAGGCGGGCTGGTTCGGCCTCGGAGCCGACGCCGACGACGCCGCCGACAACGTCACGCTGCTGCACCTCAGCGAGAGCGTCGGAGCCCATCTGCTCCCGGGTCCGTTCTCCATGACCACCGCGATGGTCGTGCCCTTGCTCAGCGCCCATCCCGACGCGACCGGCGGCGTGAATCTCGACGACGTGCTCACCGGGCGGACGCTGGCCACGGTGGTCATGCCCGACGGCGGGACGCCCGCATCCCCGCGGTGGACGAGCATCCAGCCCAGCTATGAGCCCGACGGCGGACTGCGCCTGTCGGGACGGGCGGAGGCCGTGCCCTTCGGCCAGCTGGTGGACCACTTCCTCGTCCCGATCGAGCTGGGAGAGCGCGTGGTCGTCGCCGTGGTGTCGCGCGACCACCCCGGCGTGGCCGTCGCCCCGCGACCGACCGTCGATCCCGCACGGCCTGCGGCCGACCTCGTCCTGCAGGGTGTCGCCATCGACTCCGCCGGGTTCCTCGGCGGATGGCCCTGCGATCTGAACTCGCTCGTCGTGACGCGCCTCATGGCCTACATGATCTGCCTCGACGGGGAGGCCCTGGGCGGCGCGGAGGAGATGCTGCGCCGGACGATCAAGTACGTCAGCCAGCGCGAGCAGTTCGGCGTGCCCGTCGGGTCCTTCCAAGCGGTCAAGCACATGCTGGCCGACGCCTACGTCGATCTGGAGCTCGCTCGCGGGCACGCCTACGACGTCGCCGTGAACCTCGGCGACGACGCGGCGGCCGACGACCTCGGCTTGGCCTGTAGCCGGAGCGCGTGCGGCCGTATGTACCCGTTGGTCGTCGAGCGCTGCATCCAGGCGCACGGAGGCGCTGGGTTCACCTGGGAGCAGGAGCTCCACTTCTGGTACCGCGCCGCGCTGGAGCAGCGCAACCATCCCTTCCCGCCACACGCGCTGACGCACGCGGCGTCGTGCGGGCTCCGGCGCGCGGAGACGGAGCCGCAGCGGTGAGCGCCGATCGCCAGGAGCCGGCCGGCCCCGCCGTCGAGGTGTCGCATCAGGGCGCCGTCGCCGTCGTCACGCTGCGCAACCCGCCCGTCGGCGCCTTCTCCGTCGAGCTCGTGCGCGCGCTCGCCGAGACGATGGCGCAGCTGCGCTCCGCGCCGATCGAGGCGGTCGTCCTGCGGTCCGGCGTCGACGGTTACTTCGGCGCGGGCGCGGACCTGACGGTGGTCCGCGGCGCGGAGCCCGATGAGTTTCGCGCATACGTGATGGCGGTCCGCGAGGCGGTCGAGGCCGTCGCCGACCTCCCGGCGATCACGCTGGCCGCGATCGACGGGGTGGCCCTGGGAGGAGGTCTCGAGCTCGCGCTCGCCTGCGATCTGCGCTTCGCCAGCCCGCGTGCCCGGCTGGGCCTCCCCGAGGTTCGGCTCGGCCTGCTGCCCGGGGCCGGCGGGACGCAGCGCCTGACCCGCATGATCGGGCGCGCCGCGGCGCTCGAGCTGATGCTCTCCGGTCGCCAGGCCGACGCCGAAGAGGCCGTCGCCCTGGGCCTCGTCACGCGGGTCGACGACGCGCCGGACGCCGCCGCGCTGGACTGGGCCACCCGCTACTGCCAGGGCTCAACGCGCGCGGGCGCCGCGATCGTCCGATGCGTCGACATGGCGCAGTCGCAGCCCGAGCAAGGCATGGCGCATGAGCTCGAGGAGATCGTCGCGCTGTTCGCGGGCGGCGACACGCGTGAGCGCATCCGGCGGTTCTTCGACCGAAACGACGCTCGGGCGCCTTCGGGCCCACACGCATAGTCCCGGGAGTTGCCCGGGCCGGGCCTGCCCCGGCTCAGCGAAACGGCGCCGTGCTGCCCGGGCGGCGCCACGCCGAGCGCGGGATGACCGGCTCGTCGAGCCGGCCGGCGGTCTCCATGTCGTCCCGGAACTGCTCGAGGTGCCGCCGCATGGCGTTGTGCGCCTTCGCGCTGTTCCCGGAAGCGATCGCTCGGGCGATCTTCTCGTGCGCCGACCGAGTCTGCTCCCACGTCTCCTCGGAGAGCGCCTCGAGGCGCACGTGGAGCTCGAGCACCTCGTGCAGCGCGGCGAGCACGATGTGGTTCAGGGCGTTGCCGGAGGCCTGGGCGACGAGGACATGGAAGTCGACGCTCTCGGGGACGTGGGACTCCGACGGCTCGGTCGAGGCGAGCAACGCCGCGCGCCATTCGTCGCTGATCTCCGCCGCCGCCGCCCCTGCCGCATCCGGCTCGATCGAGAGCCGGAAGTCGAACAGCTGGCGCAGGGAGACGTCGCGCAGCGCGACCATCGTGGCGAGGGCCCGGCTGATGTGCGACGGATCCGGATGGCGAACCGTGATCCCGCCGCGCGGCCCGCGCTTGACGGTGATCAGCCCTTCGGCCTCGAGCAGGCGCAGCGCCTCGCGCACGGTTGCCCGACTGAGGCCGCGCTGCTCGATCAGCTCGCCTTCGGACAGGAGCCTGGAGCCGGCGGCCAGGCCGCTGCCGATGATGCTCGCCCGGATCTCGTCGGCGAGCAGCTCGCCGGCCTTGCGAGGGGTCCCGTAGGCGGGAACGACGAAGCTCGGCATGCCCGAGGACGGACTCCTGCACATAATCACACTCTAGCACGGGGACCGTGCCGGACTACCTTTCCGGGTGGACTGATCGGATGCGCGACGACGACGGGCACAGGCCGGCACGGGCAACGTAGCTGCCCGTTGATGGCACCTCATCGATGCATGTCCCCCGTCGTTGTGCATCATGATCCGCTCGGAGCGCTCGACGCCTCGCGGGCGGCGATGTCCGCACTGCGGCGGCGCAGACGCCCCTGCACCATGGGAAGCGACAGCGCGATCAGCAGCACAACGCCGTTGAAGAGGTCGGTGACCCAGAACTTCGCGCCGGTGAGCTGCAGCCCGGCGACGCCGGTGGCCAGGAGATAGGTCGCGGTGAGCGCCCCGATCACGTTGAACCGGCCGGGGGTGAACTGGGTGGCCCCCAGGAACGCCGCCGCGTACGCGGGCAGGAGGTAGCTGGGGCCTGCAGCCGGGTCACCCGCCGTGAGCTTGGCCGTCAGCACGACGCCGGCGAGCGCCGCCGTGGTGGAGCTGATCAACAGCGCGGCGAACATGAGGCGCCGCGTCGGGACGCCCGCCAGGCGCGCCGCCTCCTCCGCCCCGCCGATGGCGAACAGGTAGCGACCGAAGGGCGAGCGCTCCAAGGCGTACCACGCCACGACCGCCAGGACGACGAGGTACATCACCGCGATCGGGATCCCGAGCGGCTGCGCTCCCGCCAAGCGCTCGAACGACGACGGCAGGCCGGTGATCTGGATGTTGTTCGACATGGCGCCCACGATCGCGAGCAGCACCGAGCTGACGCCCAGGGTCGCGATGAACGAGTTGATGCGGACCCCGACGATCAGCACGCCGTTGACCACGCCGACGCAGAGCCCGGCGAGGAGCGTCACCGCGATGGCCGACGCCGTGCCGAACCCGTGGTTGACCAGGTAGGCCGACAGCACCGCGGCGAAGCCGAGCGTCTGGCCCACCGCGAGGTCGTACACCCCGGCGGCCAGCGGGAACAGCAGGCCGAGCGTCAGCATGGCGGTGATCGCCTGCGACGCGGCGATGTTCTCCCACGTCAGCGTGGTGAGGAACGTCTCGGGGATCCAGATGCTGAAGACGATGATGATCACGACCCACGTGTAGAGGGCGCTCACCCTCGACGGGCCCAGGAACCTCGTCGCGTCGTGTCGCGCCTTCGCCCATCGTCCCGCTCGCGGCATGGGAGCGGTGTTGCCGGTGCTAGTCACGTCGCCTCGTTCTGTCGAGCCAGGGTTTCCCGGGTGATGCGGTCCACGGTGTTGTCGCGCCCGTGGAGCTCGGCGACCACGATCCCGTCGCGCAGGACGACGACCCGGTCGCAGACCGCCGCCAGGTCGTCGACGTCGCCGGAGGCGAGGAGGGCGCCGACGCCCTGCCTGGTGGCCTCGCGCAGGAGCTCGTAGATGGCGCGCTTGGCGCCCACGTCCACGCCGTGGACCGGCTCGTCGATGACGAGCACGCGCGGATCGCAGCGCATGGCGCGCGCGAGCACGACCTTCTGCTGGTTGCCGCCGCTGAGCGTCGCGAGCGGCCGATCGGGCTGGCGAGGGCGCACGTCGAAGCGCTCCAGCCATGTGCTCGCCTCGCGCCGCTCGTGGCGGACGCCGAGCCACCGGGCCGGCCCGCGGGTGGGCAGGCGCGGCAGCGTGAGGTTCTCCCGAACGGCGAGCGAGGCGATCGCGCTCTTGCCCTGACGGTCGCCGGGGACGAAGACGAGGCCGCGGCGCAGGGCCCCGCGCGGGGTGAGGCGCGCGACCGGCTCGCCGTCGACCAGGACGCTGCCCCCGGACGGCCGCTGCGCGCCGCCGACCAGGTACGGGACCAGGTCACGCCCGGATCCGACGATGCCGGCCAGGCCGACGATCTCCCCCGCGTGCACGACGAACGAGACGTCCCGGACGGGGCCGCCGCGGAGGTGCTCGACGCTGAGCCGGACCTCGCTGCTGTGCACGTGGGCGCCGCCGGAGTGCGGTTCGGGGGCCTGGCCGAGGATGAGCTCGATCAGGGACTCGTGGCTGAGCTCCTCCGTGGGCACGGTGGAGATCAGCCGGCCGTCGCGCAGCACGGTCGTCTCGTGGGTGATCTCGAGGATCTCGTCAAGCCGGTGGGAGACGTACAAGATGGCGACCCCGCGGCTGCTGGCGTGCCGCAGCACGGCGAAGAGCTGCGCGACGTCGGCCGAGTCGAACGATGCGGTCGGCTCGTCCAGCACCAGGACCCGCAGCCGGCGACCGTGCTGCTCGCTCATGGCCCGGGCGATCGCCACCCCGGTGCGTTGCACCGGCGTGAGCTGCGCCATGGGGATCCCGACGTCGAACTCGAAGCCGAACTCAGCGAGCAGGGCTCGTGCGCGCCGCGCCTCGCCGCCCAGCCGCACGAACCGCCGCGACTCGTACCCGTGGCCCAGCGCCAGGTTGTCCACGGTGTTGAGCGTGGGGACGAGGCCGAGATCCTGGTGGATGAACCGCATGCCTGCCTGCTCGGCGGCGCTCGCCGACCCGAGCTCGAACGGCTCGCCGTCGAACCACGCGCCCGCTCCGGGGTCAGGCGCGTGGAAGCCGGCCATGATCTTGATGAGCGTGGACTTCCCGCACCCGTTCTGGCCGACGAGCCCGTGGATCTGACCCGGTCGGAGGTCGAGGTCGACGCGGTTGACGGCGACCTGCCCTGGGAAGGTCTTCGTCACGTCGCGGAGCGCGAGCGTGACGGCATCGCCGCCACGCTCGCCCGCCGGCACCTCGGTGGTCACCGGAGCTGCCACAAACGCTCGAACTCGTCCTGGTAGCCCGCGACGCCGACGTACGGCTGCTTGGGGTCCTCGATGCTGTCCGCCGTCAGGTACTGGTGCGGCGGCAACCGCGCGTAGGTGTCCAGCGGCAGCTTGTCGCCGACCAGCTTGCGGGCGATGGCGTCGACCATCATCCAGCCCGACATCTTGTTGCCCTCGGCCACCGATGCGACCTCGGCGGTGCCGGACTTGATGTTCGCGAGGTTCGTCAACGCTGGGTTGGCGGCGATGACCTTGACGCGGTTGGCGAGCCCGGCGGCCTGCAGCGCCTGCGGGATGCCGATGGTCACGTCGCCGTAGGGCACGACGACGTAGTTGGCCTTCGGGTTGCGCTGTGCCGCGTTCACGACTTGGCTGGGCAGCTCCTTGCCGATCGACGACGTCGGGACGTCGTGGCTCTCCACCGCGCAGGTGTCGCAGAGCCGCTTGATCTCGGCCTTGAAGCCGTCGAGCGTCGAGTTGACGATCGGGAAGTCAGGCGTCGTGAAGTACAGGACGTTGGCCTTGGCCTTGGTGTCGGCGACGACCCAGTTGGCCATCCACTTCCCGCGCTCGACGTAGTTCTTCGGACCCGACAACACCGCGATAAGGCCGTCGTTGGTCGGGTCGAGGACCGCCTGCGCCACGTGCGGGACGCCCCTGCTGGCGAACTCGGCCTGCTGGCGCTTGTAGAGCGCCCTGGAGCCGGTGACGGAGAGGACGCCGTCGGGCTTGAGGCGAAGAGCCTGGTTCCAGGCGTTGGAGACGGTCTCGGGCAGGGCGCCCGCCGTCAGCTGCTGGACCTTCCACCCCAACTGCTGCGCGGCCTCCTGGACTCCCTGCCCGATCAGCGTGCACAGCGGGACGCCACATGAGAGGTACACGAGCTTCTTGCCCTGCGGCGGCCGCTTCGAGAGCGGCTCGAGCGCGCCGACGCTCGTGGGGGCGGACTTGTGCGCCGCGACGAACTTCTCGGCCTCCTGAAGCCCGCTGCTTGCGGCCGACGGGGCCGCCGCGGCAGTCTTCTGACCCGTGCTGCTGTCACCACAACCCGCGACCGCGGTTCCCATCCCCGCGACGGCGGCGACCACCACCAAACACCGCGCACGTCGACTCAAGGTCATACGACGATCGACCATTAACGCTCTCTCCTCAGACAGACATCCGGGGATATCCGGATGATAAGTGTAATCTAACAGAGGATTATCCCCGAAGTCAATCGGTCGTCGCGCGGCGACGCGCGCGACGAGGCGTCAGGAACCGGTGAAGCTCGCCCCTCGCTTCTCGACGAAGGCGCTGATGCCCTCGCGGAAGTCGGAGGTGGCGGTCAGCTCCTGCTGGATCGACGCCTCGAGCTCCAGGTGCTCGCGCATGCGCGCGGAGAGCCAGTAGTTCAGCTGGCGCTTGATTCCGGCGTAGGCCCGCGTCGGGCCGGCACCGAGCCGTTCGAGCAGCGCATCCAACCGTGCGTCGAACTCGTCATCGGCATACGCGTCGTCGATCAGCCCCCATTCCGCAGCCTGGTGCGCGGGCACGGGCTCGCCGAACATGGCCATCCGCGTCGCGCGCGTCATGCCCACGCGACTGGGCACGAACAGCGACGCGCCCCCGTCGGGGACGAGGCCGAGGTTGATGAAGGCCAGCAGGAAGTACGCGTTCTCGGACGCCACGACAAGGTCGCAGCACAATGCGAGCGAGACGCCGATCCCGACCGCTGGTCCGCGCACCGCCGCCACGACGGGCTTGGGCATCTGGCGGATGCAGGCGATCGACGGGTGGAAGCGCTCGACGAGGATCCGGTAGAGGTCCGGGCGCCCGTCGGGTGCGACGAAGTCGCCGTTGCGAACGGTGGTGAGATCGAAGCCGGAGGAGAACGCACGCCCGGCGCCGGTGAGCACCACCGCGCGGATCGCGTCGTCGGCGGCGACGCGGCGCAGCGCGGCGAGCAGGTCCTCGCCCAGCCGGCGGTCGAAGGCGTTCAGGGCCTCGGGGCGGTCCAGGCGGATCGTCGCGATCGAGCCCGAGCACTGCAGGTCCACGGTCGCCGACGGGCCGCCGGAGCGCGCGTCGCTCGGGGTCATGCCACGCGCTCGACGACCATCGCCATGCCCTGTCCGCCGCCCACGCACATCATCTCCAGGACAAGCTCGACGTCGCGCGAGCCGAGACCCTTGAGAAGCGTGCCCATGATCCGGGCGCCAGACATGCCGAACGGATGGCCGAGGGCGATCGCGCCGCCGTGAGGGTTCAGCGTGTCACCGAACGGGTCGATCCCCAGCTCGCGGCACACGGGCAGCACCTGGGCCGCGAAGGCCTCGTTGAGCTCGATGACGTCGAGGTCGGCGACCTTCAGCGCCGCGCGCTCCAGGGCGCGGCGCGCCGCCACCACGGGGCCCATCCCCATGAGCTCGGGCTCGATGCCGCTGACGGCCGACGCCAGGATCCGCGCGACGGGCCGGACGCCGAACCGCTCGGCGGCCGCGTCGCTCATGAGCACCACCGCCGCCGCGCCGTCGTTCAGCGGGCAGGAGTTGCCGCCGGTCACCGTGCCCTCCGGGAGGAAGGCGGGATCGAGCTGGCCGAGCCGCTCGAGCGACGAGTTGCGTCGGGGCCCGTCGTCGTCCCGCACGACCGAGCCGTCGGGCCGGACGCAGGGGACGATCTCGCGCTCGAAGAACCCGGCGTCCTGGGCGGCGACGGCGCGTTCGTGCGACCGCTGGGCGAACCGATCCATCTCGTCGCGCTCGACACCGAATCGCCGTGCGACGTTCTCCGCGGTGATCCCCATGGGCACGTACGCATTGGCCACCGCGTCGTCGCCATGGAGGCGCGGATGGCGATCGTCGCCGGTGGGGTACCCGTTGACGCGCGAGACGGACTCGACCCCCGCAGCGACGAATACGTCGCCCTCCCCGGCGCGGATGGCGTGCGCCGCCATCCGGATGGCCTGGAGACTCGACGCGCAGAAGCGGTTGACGGTCGTCCCCGGCACGCTCGGGGGGAGCCCCGCCAGCAAGGCAACGCGCCGGCCGACGTTCATCCCCTGCTGCTGCTGGGGAAACGCGCAGCCGACGATGACGTCCTCGATCGCATCACGCTCGAGCGCCGGGACCTGGCAGAGCGCCGAGTCGATGGCCAGCGCGGCCAGGTCCTCCGGCCGGACATCGACGAGCGAGCCTTTGTGCGCGCGCCCGATCGGCGTGCGAGCGGCGGCGACGATGAGCGGTTCGGGCATCCTCATCTCAGGCCATGGTGAGGCCGCCGCTGACGGACAGCGTCTGGCCTGTGATGAACCCGGCGTCCTCCCCAGCCAGGAACGCCACCGCGGCGGCGATCTCGGACGGCTGGCCGACGCGCTTCATCGGCACGGCCGAGGTCATGCGCGAGATGACCTTGGCGGAGTCCTCCGCGGCGCCGACGATCTCGCCCAGCAGCGGCGTGTCGGTCGGGCCTGGGCAGACGACGTTGGCCGTGACGCCGGCCCGGGCGCTCTCGCGGGCGATGGTCTTCGTGAACGCGATGACCGCGCCCTTCGCGCCGGCGTAGACCGCCTCGTGGGAGGAGCCGACTCGCGCCGCGTCGGAGCCGATGTTGACGATGCGCCCCCAGCGCCGCTCGAGCATGCCCGGCAGCAGGGCCGAGGTCAGGCGCAGCACGCCCTTGTAGTTGATGTCGATCACGCGGTCCCAGAACGGCTCGTCGGTCTCGACGAACGGCATGAGGTCGTCCCAGCCGGCGTTGTTGACCAGGACCTCGATCGGCCCCAGCTCCTCGTTGGCGATGGCGACGGCGTCCCGGACCCCCGCCGAGTCGGTGATGTCGACAGGCAGGGCGATCGCGCGTCCGCCTGCGTCGTTGATCTCGCGAGCGACGTCGGCGGCCCCGTCCGCGGACAGGTCGGCGACGGCGACGGGATGGCCCTCCTCACCGAGGCGCAGGGCGATAGCACGCCCAATTCCCCTGGCACCGCCCGTGACCAGCGCAACTCGTGACGACATCGACTCCCCTTTCAGCGTGCCCGGAAGCCGGGCGCTTCGCATTTAGCGTAATGATACACCTATGTCGGTCCAACGCGGCTAGAGCGCCAGCTCGGACCGAGCGGCCCGCAGGCCGCGCCGCGCCCAGCGCACGACGGCGTGTTCGAGCGCGGCGAACTGCGGGTAGTCGCGGTCGCCCTCGAGGTACCGGCGGTACGAGCCCTCCATGATCGCGGCGAGCTTGAAGCCCGACAGCGCCACGTACCAGGGGAGCTCGGCGAGGTCCAGCCCGGTGCGCGAGGCATAGCGGTCGGCCAGCTCGCCACGCGCCGGGAACGCGGTGCCGGCCCGGATCGCGTGGTCGCCGAGCTCGAGCTCGTCCTGGGCGTCGAGGGTCAGGAAGAACAGCAGCCAGCCCAGGTCGACGAGCGGATCGCCCGCGGCGGCCAGCTCCCAGTCGAGGATGGCGGCGATACCGGGCTCGCCGCCCGGCACGAACATGACGTTGTCGATCTTGAAGTCACCGTGCACGGCCGACAGGCGTTGCGTCGTCGGACGGTGGGACTCCAGCCACGCGGCGAGCTCCTCGACCTCGGGCACCTCGCGCGTCTTGTTCGCATCCCACAGCCTCCGGAACAAGCCCAGCTGCCGCTCGAGGTAGCCGCTCTCTGCCTTGCGGCTGGGCAGGACCTCGGGCGGCACCCGTGCCAGGTCGGCGAGCACCTCGACGAGCAGCGTCCCGACCTGGGCACCGTCGAGCTGGGCGCGAAGCGCCGGCGCGGTGTCTCGGCCCAGGACGACGCCCTCCACCCGGTCCATGAGGAAGAACGGGGCGCCGATGACCGACGGGTCCTCCCAGAGCAGCAGCGGCCGCGGCACCGGGATCGACGTGGCGCTCGACATACGCTCGAGGACGCGGAACTCACGGGCGAAGTCGTGCTGTGGCGGCGCGCCCCGCGGCGGACGGCGGAGGATCGCCTCCCAGCCGTCGCCGCCGACCAGGTAGGTCAGGCAGGACAGGCCGCCGGTCAGCCGCCGCGCCGAGGAGAGCGAGGACAGCTCGGGCAGGGCCTCGGCGACGAACGGCCGAAGGCGCTCGACCAGCTCCGCCGCGTCTGCGGCGGCCGGCGACCCGGTCGTCACGGTCGCGACGCCTCGGCGGCCCGTGGCAGGGTCATCGTCCGGTTCCCTCGGCCGCGGCGCGGTCCCAGCAGCCCGTCTGCTCGGGCAGCGCGCGGAGCTTGAACAGCTGGATCTTCCCGGTCGTGCTCTTGGGCAGGTCCGTCGTGAAGTCGACGTACCGCGGCACCTTGAAGCTCGACAGGCGCTCCTCGCACCACTCGACCAGCTGCTCGCCGGACAGCGACGCGCCGTCCGTGCAGACGACGAACGCCTTGACCTCCTCGGTCCGGATCGGGTCCGACACGCCGATGACCGCGCACTCGACGACGTCCGGGTGCTGCGTGATGACGGCCTGGACCTCCTCTGCCGCGACGTTCTCGCCGGCGCGCTTGATCATGTTCTTGACGCGCCCCTCGAAGAAGAGCCGTCCCTCGTCGTCCAGGCGGCCGACGTCGCCGGTGTGCAGCCACCCGTCCCGCAGCGTGAACCGGGTCTGGACCGAGTCGTTCCAGTAGCCCCGCATCAGCGAGTCGTGACGGATGCAGATCTCGCCCACGCCGCCGGCGGGCAACGCCGCGCCGAACTCGTCGACGATCTTCAGCTCGCCGTTGCCCAGCGGCCATCCGATGAGGTTCTCCTCGTGGCGCTCGTAGCCCGGAGCGGTGAAGGTGCCGATCCCGCTGCCCTCGCTGAGCGCCCAGGTGGTCGCGATGTCGACGCCGAAGCGCCCGGAGAACTTCTGGTCGCGGGAGTGGGAGCACACGAGCTTGAGGGAATGGTCGCGATCGTCGGGCGCCTCGGGCAACGTGAGCAGCATGGCCATCATGGCCGGCATCAGCAGGCCCGCCGTCGCACCGGACTTCTCGACGTCGGCCCAGAAGCGGCTCACGCTGAACCGGCGCTGGAGCATCACGCCGCTGCGCGCCGCGATGGCCGGCGCCATGCAGTAGTGCAGGCCGCCGACGTGGAACAGCGGCAGCGCGCACAGCACGACGTCATCCGGTCCGTACTGCAGGCGCTCGGCCATCAGGTGCCCGGCCTCGGCCAGCCCCCGATGCGGCAGCACCGCGCCCTTCGGCTTGCCGGTCGTCCCCGACGTGTAGAAGATCCCGAGGTCGTCGTCGCCCGACACGTGCACCGACGGCGACGGCGCCTCGATGGCGCGCAGGTCGTCCAGCGTCAGGCGCTCGGGGCCGGCGTCCGGGAGCCCGCTCTCCGCGGCGGCGTCCCCTTCGGGCTGAGGAAGGAGGAACACGTGCCGTAGGTCAGCCATCAGGTCCGCCGACGCCAGGCCCATCTCGCCCAGGTGCGCCTCGTCGGTGACCAGGTAGGACGAGGAGGAGTGGTTGATGACGTACTCGATCTCGGGCAGCTTGGAGCCGTCGATGATCGGCACGAACAGCGCTCCGAGGCGGACGACCGCCAGGAAGGTGACGAAGTAGTCCGGGGAGTTGCCCGCGAGGAAGGCGACGCGGTCGCCCTTGGAGACGCCCACGACGCTGAGGCCGCGGGCCACACCGTCGGCCCGGGCCACCACGTCGCCGTACGTCAGCCACTCGCCTTCGAAGAAGATGAACCGACGGTCTGGAGATCGCTCCGCCTGCGCCGCCACCCAGTCCCACGCCGAACCACGATCGCCCATCGGTCGCCGCCCTCCAAGAATGCCTCAGTAAGCCCCGAACAACTGCGTTCGGTGTAATGATATCACCGTACTTGGTCCGGCGTCAGGTCTGCTCGCCCTCGGCCCGCGCCTCGCCCAGCAAGGCGAGCAGGGTCGCCGAGCGGTCCAGGTGCGTGTCCAGCGACTCCTCGGCGGCCGTCCGCACGAGGCCCTTCAACGGACCGACGCGGTCGCGTCCGTGCGCCGCGATCGCCGTGCACGTCCGGGCGACGGCCGGTTGCAGCTCCTCGTCGGCGAAGACGCCGTTGAACAGCCCCCACTCCGCGAGCTCGGCCGCCGTCCGCCGCTCGCTGGAGAACAGGAGCTCCAGCGCGCGGCTCGTCCCGAGCAGGCGCGACAGGTGCCAGGGCGACCCGGCGCCGGGCACGAGCCCCACGTCCAGGTACCCGGTGCGCACGCTGGCCGAGGCGGCGGCGAACCGCAGGTCGCACGCGAGCAGGAGGTCGAGGCCGGCGCCGACGACCGCCCCCTGCACGCACGCGACCGTCAGCAACGGCGTGTGGACCAGCCGGCGGAACAGCGGCTGGATCACCGTCGCCACGTACCGCTGCCGCTCGGTGGCGGTCCACGCGCCCCAGTTGCGGAACACCTTGACGTTGCCGCCGCCGCAGAAGACGCGCGGCTGCCCCTCGATGACGAGGACGCTCACGTCCTCGCGCTGCTCCATCTCGTCGATCCAGCCGAGCAGCGCGGCGATCATCTCGTCGGACAGGCAGTTGCCGCGCTCCGGCTGGTTGAGCGTGGCCACCGCGACGCCCGGGGCTTGCATCCGACGGTCGAGCATCGTCTCGGCGCGGCTCCGCTGCGGCCCTAGCGGGCGCGCGTGCTGCGGATCCGCAGGTCGGCGAACTCCATGAGGCCCCACGGGCCGAGCTCACGGCCGTTACCGCTCTGCTTCACCCCGCCGACGCCGCCGATGTCGAAGATGGCGAACGTGTTGTGGTTGTTGACGAAGGTCGTCCCGGCCTCGATCGAGCCCGCGAGCGCCATGCCACGCTCGACGTCCTGGGTCCAGACCGAGGCGGCCAGCCCGAACTCGCTGGCGTTGGCCAGCTCCACCGCCTGGTCCTCGTCGTCGAACGGGACGATCGGCACGACCGGACCGAACTGCTCCTCGGCCACGATCGGGGCATCGGCGGCGACCCCGTGGATGAACGCCGGGCGCACGAACCACCCGCGCTGGAAGGTCTCCTCGTCCAGGACGCGGCCGGCCTCGGCGACGGTCGTGCCGGCCTGCCGGCTGGCGTCGATCAGCCCGGCGATCCGGTCGCGCTGCGCCTTGGAGACCACCGGTCCCAGCGTGGACTCCCGCTCCATCCCGTCGCCGACGACGTAGTAGCCGTCGGTGCCGGCGATGAGCTTCTCCACGAGCTCGTCGTGGCGTGAGCGATGGACGTAGATGCGCTTGATGAGCTGGCAGCCCTGACCAGAGGTCGAGAAGATCGACTGCAGGATCTTCACGCACTGCTTCTCGTCCAGCGCCGCGTCCTCGAGGATGAGCGCGGGATCGTTGCCGCCGAGCTCGAGCACCACGTGCTTGATGGTGCCGGCGGCCGCGGCCATCACCTTGCGCCCCGTCTCGATGCTGCCGGTGAACGACACCATCCGGACCGCGGGATGGGTGGTGAGCACCGGGGCCACGGAGCTGTCCGGGCCGAAGACGACGTTGATGACCCCGGGCGGCAGCACGCCGGCCATGGCATGCAGCGCCTTGGTGACGGCCAGCGGCGCCAGCGGCGACGGCTTGATGACCACGGTGTTGCCCATCAGCAGCGCGGGCCACAGCTTGAGGGCGAGCTGGGCGATCGGCCAGTTGAAGGGGACGATCAGGCTGACGACGCCGCGCGGCAGGTAGGAGAGGATGACCTCGCCGCGCTCGTCCTCGATGCGCTCGTGCTGGATCTGCTCGAAGTGCGGCTCGAACTTGCCCAGCATCTGACCCGGGAGTCCGACCTCGGCCCTGGCCTCGCGGAAGATCTTGCCCATCTCGCGGGTGATGAGCGGAGCGAGCTCCTCGCCCATGGCCTCGAGCGCGGCCAGCGCCTGCCTGACAAGCTCCAGCCGTTGCGCCGGAGGCGTCGCCGCCCACCCGGGCAGCGCGGCGCCGGCGGCCTCCACGGCGGCGATCGCGGTCTCCTCGCCGCCCTGGACGATGCGCCCGACGCACTGGCTGGGGTCGGCCGGGTTGAAGACCTCGTGGAACGACGTCGACCAGTACTCCTTGCCGCCTACGAGCAGCGGGGTGTCCTCCGCCACGGCGGTCGCCTGCGGTGCGGTGTTCATCGGCATTGCTCCTCTGTGTCTGGGTTAGGCGGTCGCCGCGGGGGCGAGCATCTCGAACTCGCCGTGACCGACGCCGTGAACCGGCGACTCGATCTCGACCAGCCAGCGGTCGACATGCGAGGCGGGGCCGCTCTTGCCGCCGCCGACCTGGTGACGCATCGACGAATGGGCGCGGCAGACGAGCTCCGTCGCCTCACCGGACTCGGCCACGACCGTCATGCCGAACGGCACGCCGAGCGTCGGCCGCTCGCCGCCGAGGTCGACGTGGAGGCCCGTCACCTTCGCGGGCTCGCCGCCATGCCCCACGTAGCCGTCGATCACGCTGCCCTCCGCCGTGTCCGCCCCCCACAGGGAGACGAACGCGGGGCCGCGGCCGAAGCTCGCCGTGAAGAACGTCCAGCCGCGCGGGTGGCTCCAGTCGCGCGTGCCCCAGGAGTGGTCCCGAGAGCCGAGCGCGTCGATCCGGTAGGGCGAGCCGCCGATCGTGACCACCCCCGTGAACCGCCCGGACTGATCGACGTGGCCGTCGAACAGCCGGGCCCACGCGGGATCGCCGCCGTACGCGTACGCGGGCGTCAGCGGCTCGAACCGCAGATCCATGGAGACGGCGACCGACGGCAGCGATTCGTCCACGCGGAGGCTGCCGGCGTACGCCTCGCCCACGGGGCCCAGGACGGGCATCGTGGCGTCGTACGCGATGGTCCACGACCCATCCGCCTCGTCGAGGCGGTACCGCAGCCCGCCACAGGCGTGCTCGGTCTCGGTGCGCTCCATCGGCGCGATCCGCGTCTCGGCGATCACGTCGTCGCGCCAGACCGTGCAGATGTAGCCTGAGCGCCCGGACGCGGGCTTCTCGCCGAGGCTGCTGTACGTCCCGACGCCGGATGCCTCGTCGAAGAATCCGAAGAAGAAGCTCTCGCGCCACTCGGGGTTGGTCGAGGGGACGTGGCTGCGCTCGTCGGGGAGGTGGTCGGTGGCCATCGTGCTAGCCGATCATGCTGTAGCCGCCGTTGACCGGCAGCACCTGTCCGGTCACCCACTCAGCATCGTCGGAGAGCAGGAACGCGACGCCCGCCGCGACGTCGCTCGGCATGCCCAGCCGCCCCGCGGGATAGCGCTTCACCAGGGCCTTGTGGATCTTCTCGTCGGCCAGCATCTCCCGCGTCCGCGGTGTCTCGATGACGCCCAGCGAGACGCAGTTGACGCGCAGCCCATCGCGGCCGTAGGCCTGGGCCAGCGACTTGCTGAACGAGATCACGCCGCCCTTGGAGGCCGCGTACGGCGGCGCCGACGGATCGCCGACGCGGGCCGCGTCGGAGACGATCGAGACGATCGAGCCCCCGCCCCGGGCGCGCATTCCGCCGATGACCGCGCGGGTCACTGTCAGAACGCCGTAGAGGTTGAGCTCGATGTCCTGTTCCCAGTCCGCGCGCTCGGACTCATGGAACGGCTTGACGACCCACCCGCCCGCGTTGTTCACGAGCGCTGCCACGTCGTACCGTCCTCCGAGCTCTTCCAGCGCAGCGTCGGCCTCCGCCGTGGACCGGACGTCGAAGTGCGCCGCGTCGGCCTGCAGGCCGTCCGCGCGCAGCTCCTCGACGACCTCGGCAACGCGGCTGTGGTCGACGTCGTTGATCAGAGCCGTGAACCCCTGCTCACCGAGCTTGCGTGCGATCTCGCGGCCGATTCCCCCGGCCGCGCCCGTGATAAGCGCCGCTCTCGCTGCCATCTAAAACCTTCCTCCAGGTGCGGCCGCGACGTGCGTCATCAGCCCGGTGTCTGCTGTTACGAGAATGTGATCCAACCTTCTGGTGCTGCCTGGTAGAGCGACCGTGCGTCGTAGCCGCGGGCTTGCGCCGCCTCGAGGGGCTCGTAGTCAAGACGGGCCGGTTCGCCGGCCTGGTAGACCTCGAAGTCCAGCAGCAGCCCGCAGTGCGGGCAGATGAACTCCCGCAGCTCCACCTCGTCGTGCTCCTTGAGGTAGTACGACGACGAGAGGCGCTCGCGCATCTCCGCCGCCCGCACGGTGCGCGACGCGACCGACTCCTTGTAGTTCTCGCCCCACGCGCACAACCGGCCCGCGCACTTCTCGCAGGTCAGCTCTCGCGCTGCATGGTCGTACTTCACCGATCCGATCGTGAAACCGTCCATCGCCTTCCCTCCTTCTGTCGACACTCAGGGCGACCGGCGCGCGGCTGCGCGCAGCGTCGCTTGGTAGGGCTTGTCAGCCGGCGTCGCGCAGGCGCGCGGCGCGCACCGCGGCGCGGTGCTCCTCGACGCGCTCGAGATCCACCTCGAACGTCCCGTCGGCCGTCGGCGTCAGCTCCACGCCGTAGGCCTGCCGTGCAGCCTCGACGGAGATGATCCCCTCGTCGGCGTCGGCGCGGACGCTGTCGGGGTCGCGCTCGAGCGGGTCGCCGAAGCCGCCGCCCGCGGCGAAGGTCATGACGAAGGCGTCGTGCCCCTTGCGCAGGTGGCGCCGCCCCTCCCAGACCTCCTTGGCCTCGAGGATCTCGATGGTGCCGTCGACGTCCAGGTCGTCCCAGCTGGGGAGGCGTCCGTCCGCCACCGCGCCGGTGATGTCCGCTCCCTCGATGACCCCGTAGAAGACGCCCGACCCGGGATAGCCGCCGAACGCCCCGGGCGTCGGGACGGCGTTTCGCGACGTGCAGAAGGTCCCCGACTGATCGGCGGCCTTCTCACCCCACGGCGTGACGATCTCCTGGAAGCTCCACCCGCCGCGCCAGCGACCTGCACCCGCGGAATCCGCCCAGATCCGACGGGCGATGTAGAGGTTCGGCTCGGTCAGCTCGTGGGCCTCGACGCTGGGGACGCGTCCCGCCAGCAGCACCGAGCTCCCCCGGGCGCCGTCGACCCCGCGCAGCGCTCCGGAGCCCTCCCCGCTGCCGTCCATGTTGAGGAACACGCTGTACTGCCCGTATTGGTCGCTGGTCGAGCTCAACACGTAGACGGGCCACGTGCCGCCCCAGCACGCCGTGGCACGCTCGCGCAGGAACTGCGAGGGCGATGCGTCGACGGCCCGGGTCAGCACACCGCTGACGACGTCGACCGTGCGCCAGGCCGCCATGGCGGTCGCCAACGACACGGGTGCGGGCGCGGTGCAATCGTTGATCGTCCCGCCCTCGCTGAAGACGCGCACCGGCCGCATCACCCCGGAGTTGAACGGGATGTCCGGCACGAGCTGCATGAGCAGCGCCGCCATCACCGCGCCTTTGAGACCGGAGCGGGCGCAGTTGATGAGGCTCGGCGCCTGCGCGGCGGTGCCGGAGAAGTCGAAGAAGAGCTCCGACCCCGAGACCGTGAGGCGCACGCGAATCGGATAGAGCGTGTGGCTGACGAAGTCGTGCTCTTCGTAGTCGGTGTACTCGTAGACGCCGTCGACGAGCTCCTCCTCGATCCGCTGCCGCGTGCGAGCCTCCGAGAACGCCTTGACGTCCTCGACGAGCTGGAGGTAGCCCTCCACGCCGAACTCGCGGACCGTCTCCTCGACGATCTTCAGCGCGTAGTGGTTGGCTCCCACCTCCGCGGAGATGTCCTGGCCCACCCGCTCCGGGAGCCGGGTGTTGACGAGGAACGCCCGCACGACGTCGGGCCGGTACTCGCCGCCACCGTAGATTCGCACCGGCGAGAACCGGCAGGCCTCGGCGACGACGTCGATCGCGTTCGGGACGAAGCTGCCGGGCAGCGCGCCGCCAACGTCCATGCAGTGCATGTCGCAGCCGGTCCAGCCCACCAGCTCGTCGTCGACGAAGATGGGCGCAAAGACGCCGACGTCGTTGCTGTGCACCGCGCCACCCGAGTACGGGTCGTTGCTGAGGAACATGTCCCCGGGCCGCAACGAGTCGCGTCCGTAGTTCTCGTAGATCCACGGCACGACCGACGTCATATGGCCGAGATGGAAGCCCACCATGCTGCCGAAGGCGATCGTGTTGCCGTCGCGGTCCAGCAGGGCGGTCGAGTAGTCCCCCGACTCGCGGCCCACGAGCGTCCCCGCAAGGTTCTCGAGGGTGCTCGTCATGAGCTTCATGAGGTTCTGGATCCGGTTGCTGAAGACCTCCAGCGTCACCGGGTCCGTCTGGATGTGCGCCGTTGGCGCAGACGTCACTGACATGCTCTGTGCTCCTTCCGACCTTGGGTCCCGATGCCTATGACTTCTCAGCCACCGCGATGACCAGCGCACCGGAGTCGCTGATCGCCGCCCGATCGCCCTTGCTGAGGAGGACCGTCGTCATCGGGTCCTCGACGATCGCCGGGCCGATGACCTCTGCGCCGACCGGCAGCTTCTTGGACCGGAACACCGGCACCTCGGTCCACTCCTCGAGGTAGATCGTGCGCGTCATGACCGGATCGGTGGTCTGGTCCCTGCTCGCCGGCGCTCCCGCCGTGGGCGCCGAGCCGTTGTCCTGACCGATCTTCCCGCTGGCGGTCACGTAGTAGTTCATGAGCTCCATGCCGCCCTGCGGCCATGCAGCACCCGCGCCGTAGATGTCGCAGAACTTCTCCTCCCACTGCGCCACGGCGTCCTCGAGGATCGCGGAGGAGAGCGACCCGCCCGGCACCGCGACCGGCAGGCGCAGGGTCTGCCCCTGGTAGCGGATGTCGACGCTGCGCTGGAACACGCGACGCTCCGGCGGGACGTCCTGCCCGGCCAGTGACGCGTCGAGGTCCTCCTCGATGCCCGTGAAGAGCTGCTCGATGTGCTCGACGGAGGACGCGGAGAAGAGCTGGCCGGGGCTCCCCGTGCCCCATGGCGGCGGCGGGGCGACGGTCACCGACTGGTCGGTGAGCTGGTAGGTGTAGAGGATGTCGGCGGTCGTGAGGCCGTAGGCCGAGAGCGTGCCGGCGAGGTTCGGCACGACGAGGTCCGAGATGCCGAGGTTGCGGGCGATGTTCGCGGCGTGGAGGCCCCCGGCGCCGCCGTAGGCGATCACCGAGAAGTCGCGTGCGTCGTAGCCGCGGCGGATGCTCACATCCTTGATGGCGTCGCCCATCACGGCGTCGACGACGCTGACGATCCCGCGCGCCGCGTCCTCGATCGACATGCCGAGCGGCTCGGCGACGCTGCGCATCGCCTCGGCGGCGGCGTCGCGGTCGAGGGTCACGTACCCGCCGGCGAAGTAGTTGGGGTTGATGAGTCCCAGCACGACGTTGGCGTCGGTGACCGTGGGCGCCGTGCCGCCGCGGCCGTAGCAGGCCGGTCCCGGGACGGCGCCGGCGCTCTCGGGGCCGACGCGCAGGATCGAGCCCGCCGCCGTCGTCTCGACCGACGCGATGCTGCCGCCGCCCGCCCCGACCGAGTTGACGTCGATCGCAGGGATCAGCAGCGGGTGCCGCGCGATGCGCATGTCGGTCGTGAGCTGGATCTCGCCCTGCGGCAGCAGGGCCACGTCGAAGCTCGTGCCGCCCATGTCGACGGCGACCGCGCCGCGTGACGGCCGATCCGCCGGCGACCCGCCGTTGCCGTCGCGCGCCATCCACACGTCCCGCGCTGCCATGACGCCGCCCGCGGGGCCGGAGCCGATGAGCGTGACCGCCTTGTCGGCGACGTCCTCGACTGGCGCCACGCCGCCGGTCGACTGCATGATCAGCAGCGGGGTCCGCAGCCCCGCGTCGGCCAGCTTGGTCGACAGCTCGCGGCAGTAGGTCTGAACGCGCTGCCCGACGTAGGCGTTGACCACGCTGGTGGCGGTGCGGCTGAACTCGTCCAGCAGCCGGGTCAGGTCGCTGGAGGCAGTGACGAACAGGTCGGGATAGAGCTCGTGCGCCAGCTCCTTGACCCGCTGCTCGTGACTTGGATACGCGGAGGACCACAGCAGGCAGACCACGAGGGCGTCACAGCCCCGCTCCTCGACCAGCTGCCGCACGACCGAGGAGACCTGGTCCTCGTCGATGGCCACCAGCACGTTGCCGAAGCAGTCGACGCGCTCCTCGACCTCCTTGATGCACGACCGCGGGACGAGCGGCTGGAAGTTCTGGAGCACCGCCTCGCGCAGGTCGCGCACGCCGCCGCGCGCCATCTGTGCCAGGTGGTAGGTGTCGGCGTGCCCCTTCGTCGTGACGATGCCGACCTTGGACCCGGACCGTGTCAGGAGGGTGTTCAGCGCGACCGTCGACCCGAGGAAGAAGTGCTCGACCCCGTCGAGGAAGCTTTCCGTCGTCAGGCCGAAGTCGGCGCTTGCGGCGTCGATCGCGCTCAGGGTGCTCTTCGTCAGGTCCTTCTCGGTGAAGACCTTGTACTGACGCACGTCGTCGGGGTCGTCGAGCGACCGCACGACGAGGTCCGTGAACGTTCCCCCGATATCGATCCCGCAGACGAACTCCATGTGGCTCTCCTCCGTCGCAAACACGCTAAGTGTAATTATTATTCTATTTGCAGCCGGGTGTCAAATCCCGCGGGCCTGCGGCGACGACGGCGGCGCGTCAGCCGCGCCGGCGGCCAGGTAGGCGATCGCCTCGACCGGGCAGATGGCGATGGCCTCCTCGACGTCGGCGACCGGCGCGCCGTCCTGCGAGACGACGACGGCAACACCCGACTCCTCGTCGATGCGAAACACGCCAGGGGCGACGTTCGCGCACGACCCCGACCCCACGCACGCCGCGGGATCGACCCATACGGGCCGCCGGGAGGCCGGCGCAGCCTCGGTCATGCGGCGAGCCCCTGCTGCGCCTGCTGCACCGCCCGAACGCGCAGCGACTGCAGGCTGCGCGTGATCAGGTACGGCTCCCACTCGACGCCGTCCGGGGCGACCTCGAGCTTGGGCATGCGCGTCATGAGCGCGGTGACCGCGATCCCCGCGGTCAGGCGCGCGACGGCGGCTCCGAGGCAGAAGTGGATGCCGTGCCCGAAGCCGATGTGCGTCCGCGCGTGTCGATGGATGTCGAGCGTGTCGGGATCGGGGAACTGCTCGGGATCCCTGTTGGCGGCGCCCTGCAGCAGGAAGATCCGGTCGCCCTCCGAGATGGTCGTCCCGCGGATCTCGTGCTGGCGCTTGGCCACGCGGACGGTGACCTTCAAGGGCCCTTCGAAGCGGACGAACTCCTCGACTGCCGCCGGAACCAGCTCCGGGCGCGCGCGCAGCTCGTCGTACTGCTCCGGGTTCCTGGAGAGGGCCAGCACGGTGTTGCCCAGGAGGCTGGCCGTCGTATGGTCGCCGGCCGTGAGCAGCATGATGCAGGTGGCGGTGATCTCGTCCCGATTGAGGACGCGGCCCTCCTCCTCGGCGCGCAGCAGCAGGCTGATGACGTTGTCGGCCTCGCGTCCCTCGTAGAGCTTCACGAGGCCCTGGAAGTACTCCTCGAGCTGCATCATCGCGACATGTGCGCGCTGGACGCGGTCGGGCGCGTTCATGGCGCCGAACAGCATCAGCACGAGCTCGGAGGACCAGCGCTCGAACTGCTCCCGGTCGGCGCGGGGAACGCCGAGCATGTCGGCGATCACGAAGGCGGGCAGCGGCCGGGCGAAGACCTCCATGAAGTCGATGTACTCGCCCGTGCTGAGCGCGCTCTGCAGGCCCTCGGCCAGCTCCCCGCACGACTCGTTGATGTGCTCCTCGAGCCGGCGCACCATCCCCGGCGAGAACGACTTCTGGACGAGCTTGCGCAGCCGGGTGTGATCCGGCGGGTCCATGTAGCCGAACCACTTGCTTCGGATGATGTCGAAGGTGCGCTGCAGCTCCTCCTTCTTGGACGCTGCCTGCTTCTCGTAGACCAGCGTGATGCGGTCCGCGGTCAGATCCGGGCTCCGGAAGGCGCCGACCACGTCGTCGTAGCGCGACAGGAACCAGGCCCGGTGGCGCTCGTTCCAGTGCACGGGCTCGCTGCTGCGGAGCTGCGCGAAGTACGGATACGGATCGGAGATGAGCTCCGGCGAAAGTAGGTATCGGTCTTTCATGAGACTCCTTCGCGCGTGCGTGTTTGCGACTGGACCAAGCCTCGGCGGGACCGAGGAGCAAAGCGGGATTAAGATTACACTAATATGTCCTCAGGCGTTCTTCCACGTGGGAAGGCGCCGCTCCACGAACGCCAGGGCGCCTTCGCGGGCGTCCTCCGAGGACCGCACGGCATCCACCAGCGGCCGCTGCCGATCAAATGCCTCGTCGGTCGGCCAGTCCTGCGACTCGACGACCACGCGTTTTGCGACGCGGACCGCCACGGGCCCGTTCGCGGCGATCGTCGCCGCCAGCTCCACGGCCACGTCCAGGGCCTGCCCCGGCTCGACCAGGCGATTGACCAGCCCGACCTGGTGGGCCCGCTCGGGCGGGAGCGCCTCCCCGGTGAGCAGGACCTCCATGGCGACGTGGTAGGGGATGCGACGCGGCAGGCGGACCAGGCCGCCGGCCGCCGCGGCCTGCCCGCGCTTGACCTCGGGCAGGCCGAACCGCGCGTCGGAGGCCGCGACGATGAGGTCGCAGGCCAGCGCGATCTCGAACCCGCCGCCCAGGGCGTAGCCCTCCACCGCGGCGATCAGCGGCTTGACGGGCGGCTGCTCGACGATGCCGAACCCGCCGCGGGGCGCCACGATCGGCCGTTCGCCGGTCGACGCCAGCGCCTTGAGGTCCATGCCGGCGCAGAAGTTGCCGCCGGCGCCGGTGATGACGCCCGCCTTGAGGTCGTCGCGGCCGTCGAGCTCGTCGAGCGCGGCAGAGATCGCCTCGGCGGTCGCCAAGTCGACGGCGTTGTAGGCCGACGGGCGGTTGAGCGTGACGATGGCGATGCCGTCAGCGGCTTCGAAGAGGACGTTCGCGGACATGCGGTACCCGTGCCTCGGCCGACGCTCAGCGGGGCGCCATGCGAATGGCGCCGTCGAGCCGGATCGTCTCGCCGTTGAGCATGGGGTTGTCGATGATGTGCAGCGCGAGCGACGCGTACTCGTCCGGCGCGCCCAGCCGCTTCGGGTGCGGGACGCTCGTCGCCAGCGACGCGCGCACGTCCTCCGACAACCGGGCGAGGATGGGCGTGTCGAAGGTCCCGGGCGCGATCGTGCAGACGCGGATCGCCTTGCTCGCCAGGTCGCGCGCCGCGACGATGGTCATCCCGACCACACCGGCCTTCGCCGACGCGTAAGGGATCTGACCGATCTGCCCCTCCCAGGCCGCGACCGACGCGGTGAGGACGCAGACGCCCCGGTCACCGTCCTCGGGATCGTTGCGGGCCATGCGCGCAGCCGCGAGCCGCAGGGCGTTGAAGGTGCCGACGAGGTTGATCTGCACGAGCTCCTCGTACTTCTCGAGCGACCCCGGCCGGCCGTCCTTGTCGACGAGGCGGACGGGGCCCCCGCGCCCGGCGCAGTGCACCAGGACCCGGAGAGGTGCTTGGCTCTCGGCGACGTCGAACACACCTTCCATCTGCGCCTCGCTGCGGACGTCGGCCGCGACGAAGCGCGCCTGATCGCCGAGGTCGCGCGCGACCTCGGCGCCCGCGGAGCTCGGCAGGTCGGCGATGACGACGCGCGTTCCTTGGGCGAGCAACCGGCGGACCGTGGCGAGCCCGAGGCCGGATGCCCCGCCGGTGACCACCGCCGAGCTTCCTGTGGGGTTCATGCTTGGTGAAGTCCTTCCGAGACACCGATGTTCATCGTCAACGCGCGGAGCGTCCGACAGGCCTAACTAGTTGTATCATTATCCTGCATGAACAGACCACTTCGACGGACGACCACCTACGGCATCTCTACGGTCGGCCTCGAGCTCGCCGCGGCGGTTCGGCTTGCTACGAGGGCCGACGCGGCCGGCGTCGAGGCCGTCTGGGCGAGCGAGCTGTACTCGATGTCGGCGACGGTGTCACTGGCGGCGATGGCGACCGGCACGGCGCGGTGCCGTCTTGGCAGCTCGATCCTCTACGGCGTAGGACGGACGCCGCTCGTCCTGGCGGCCGACGCGCGCAGCCTCGACAGCCTCTCCGGCGGCCGGCTGGTGCTGGGCTTGGGCAATGGCACGGTGCGGATGCTCCGCGACTGGCACGGCGCGGATCCGAGCGCCCCCGCGGTGCGCATGGAGGAGCTCGTTACGGTCCTGCGCAAGCTGTGGCGCATCCACGAGGGCCGCGTCCGGCACGATGGCCGGTTCTACCACGTGGACGTGTCGCCCACCGGGGACGTCGCGCCGCCCATCCGCACGCACATCCCGGTGTACACGGCGGGGGTCAACCCACGGATGATCGAGGTGGCAGGGCGCGTCGCCGACGGCCTCGTGGGCCATCCGCTGTTCACCACGCGCTACGTCGACGACGTGGTCCGCCCTGCGATCGCCAGGGGCACCCAGCACGCCGGACGCCGCGTCGAGGACGTGAAGCTCGTCAGCATGGTCATCTGTGCCGTCGACGACGACGAGGAGCAGGCGCGCCGCGACGCCGCGGCCCAGATCGCGTTCTACGCCTCGGTCAAGACCTACGACAGGCCGCTGGCGGCCGCGGGGTTCGCCGCTGAGGCCGAGGTGATCCGAGAGGCCTTCGCACGACGGGACCTGAAGGCCATGTCCGCCGCGGTGCCCGACGCGATGATCGACGCGATCGCGGTCGCCGGCACCCCTCGACAGGTCCGAGCAGCGCTCAAGCGGTACGACGGGGTGCTGGACCACGTGATCCTCTACGCACCTGCCCTCGGGCTGGCTGCCGAGCGTGCGTCCCAGAACGTGGAGCGCCTCGTCGACGTCGTGGTCCCGACCGCGGCGGGCTAGCGGGGTTCCCGAGCGGCGTTCAGGCCGCTGGGGAGACCGCGCCGCTCACCACGTGCCACAGCCGCTCGGGCCCTGCCGCGGCAGCCTCGCGGCCCAGCGCGATCCACCACTCGCTCTCGTCGCCGAACTCGTCCCGCCACGCCCACAGCCTGCGGGTCAGGTGGTGGAGCGCGTACTCGTCGGTGAAGCCCATCGCGCCGTGGAGCTGATGGGCGATGGCCGCCGCGCGCCCCGCGGCACTGCTGGCCTCCGCCTTGGCCACGGCGACCGGCCATGGCGCGGCACCCCGCGCCTCCGCCAACACCGCGGCATCGACCGCGGCCGAGGCCGAGGCCACCTCGCCCGCCAGCACGGCGATCTGCTGCTGCACGGCCTGGAACTTGGCGATCGGGCGACCGAACTGCTCGCGCTCGCGCACGTAGGCCACCGTCAGAGCGAGGACCTGGTCGAGTGATCCCGCGATGGTCAGTGCCCGGGCCAGCGCGCCGCGGCGACGCAGCGCCGCGGCATCGACGTGTGGCGGCGCCAGAGCGACGCGAGCCGCGTCGATCTCGGCGTCCACCATCAGGTCGTCGCGAGGCTCACCTGCCAGGTTGACGGCCTCCGCGGCGGTCAGGTCAGCGGCGTCGACGGCCACCACCGCCCACCCGTCCGGGGTCGCCGCCAGCACGGCCACCGTCTCAGCGAACCGGCCCCACGGCACGCGGGGAAGGCTTCCCGTCAACCGCCAGCCTCCCGGCCGACGCTCGAGCCGCGCACCGTCCGTCGACGGCGCCGCCGGGCACGGCCCGTCGCCGACCGGCAGTCCCGCCTCGGCGAGGAGCCAGCCGCCGACCAGCACCGTGTCAGCGAGGGGCACCGGGGCGGCGGTCTGGCCGATCAGCCGCGCGACCGCCGCCGCATCCGCCAGGTCACCGCCGGTGCCTCCGAGCTCCTCGGGCAGCGAGACCCGGGTGAACCCGTGTTCCTCAAGCGCATCCCACAACGGCGCACTCCACGACGCGTCCTCTTCCTGCGGCGGCCGGTGGCGTGCGATGACCCCGGCCGCGGATTCGATCAACAGTCGCCGCTCGTAACTCATCGGACCCCCAGGGCGCGCGCGGTGATGCCGCGCAGAATCTCGGTGGTGCCGCCCCGCAGCGTGAACCCTGGAGCCGCGAGCACCGCCTCGGACAACAGCCTTGCGAACGTCGCGCCCGCCTCGCCAGAGGCATCGGCGCGCGCCACGAGGCGGACGACCTCCGGCACCTGCTGCTCGAACCGCGTGCCGAGGTCCTTCACCAGCGCCGCTTCGGCGACCGGATCCTGCCCGGCGTCGATCATCGCGGCCACCGACGCCGACATCTGGCGCAGCGTGCAGAGCTCAGCGATCAACCGCCCGATCTCGGCCGCGGCGCGGTCCCCGACCTCCGGGCCGAGCATTCGCATCAGCTCCGGCAACAGGGCGAACGTGCTCAGGAAGCGCTCCGGACCCGAGCGCTCGAGCGAGAGCTCGGCCGTGACCAGGCGCCAGCCCGCGCCCTCCTCTCCCAGCAGCATGTCGTCGGGGACGAGGACGTCCTGGAACGTCACCTCGTTGAAGTGGTGCTCACCCGTGATGAGCTGGATCGGTCGCACCGTGACGCCTTGCGCGGCGAGATCCACGATCACGATGCTGAGGCCGCTGTGACGGTTCCCCGGCTCGCTGTCGGCGGTGCGGCAGAGGACCGTGACGTAGTGGGCGTGATGGGCGTGGCTCGTCCAGACCTTCGTGCCGTTGAGCCGCCATCCTCCGCTCACGCGGCGCGCGGTGGTCCGCACCGACGCGAGGTCCGAACCGCTGTCGGGCTCGCTCATGCCGAGCGAGAAGTACGACACGCCGCGGGCGATGTCGGGGAGGAAGCGCTCCCGCTGGGCGTCGGTGCCGTGCCGGTAGATCTGCGGACCCGACTGCCGGTCGGCGATCCAGTGCGCGGCCACCGGCGCGCCGGCGGCGAGCAGCTCCTCCGCGACGACGAAGCGCTCGAGCGCCGTGCGCTCGTGGCCGCCGTAGCGCGCAGGCCAGGTCATCCCGATCCAGCCGCGGCGCCCGAGCTCGCGACTGAAGTCGGCCGAGAAGCCGGCCAACCAGGCGTCGCAGCGCGGCACGAAGTCGCCCGCCGCGCGCGCCTCGTCGATGAACCGCCGGACGTCCTGGCGAAGCTCCTGCGCCGCCGCGCCGAACTCCGGGACGGCCAGCAAGAGCGCTGGGGTCTCGACGCCGGCGGTCATGGCGCGACGCTCGTGCGCGACGCCACGGCCGCCTGCACCGCGGCCATGCGCTGGCGAAAGAAGTCCTGCTCGGTCGACCACGCCTGGGCCGCGCCCTCGATCGCCACCGCGTCCCGGAGGGCGCAGGTGGGCGAGACGCCGACGACGGAGAGCGTCTCCTTGACGCGCTCCAGCAGCGCCCTCGGGATCGGCGCCGCGCGGCGCGCGAGGGCCAGCGCCTCCGGCAACAGCTCGGCGCGGTCGACGCACCGCAGCGCCAGCCCCCACTCCACGGCCATGGCGCCGTCGAGCTCCTGCCCGAACAGCACCATCGCGGCTGCCCGCTGAGGGCCCACCGCCCGCTGGAGCATCCAGGTGTGACCCCCGCCCGGGTGCAGGCCGACGTCGAGGAACCGGGCCACGAAGCGCGCCTCCGGCACTGCCAGGCGCACGTCGCAGGCCAGCGCGAGGTTGAGGCCGGCTCCCGTGGCCGGGCCGTTGACCGCCGCGAGCGTCGGGAGCGGGCAGCGGGCGACACGCAGGAACGCCTCGTACAGGCGCTCGTACTCCGCGCGGTCGCCCCGGGCCAGCGTGGCCAGGTCGGCTCCCGCGCAGAAGGCCTTACCCTCGCCGGTCACCACGACCGCCCGGACGTCAGCCTGCGCCTCGATAGCGTCAAACGCCGCAGCGACCTCGTCGACCATCTCGAGGCTGATGGCGTTGCGTCGATCGGGGTCGGCGAGTGTCACCGACGCAATCCCGTCGTCCATGCGCAACGTGATCGTGCTCACCCTGCTCCTTCCGAGAGCCTTCGACGCGCCCCGCAGGGCTGAGGTCAATGAGTATACTGTTTCTCTGAAACAGCTGCGCACCGTTGCGCACACGAGTGGCTAGCAGGCGGGGCCGCCCCGTCGGAAACGGAGCTGACGATGGAATACGAGCACATCACCTACGAGACCGGTGACGGCGTCGCGCGCGTCACGATCAATCGGCCCGAGGTGCTCAACGCCTTCTCAGGCAAGACGCTCGCCGAGCTGACCCACGCCTACGGCCAGGTACGAGACGACCGGACCGTCGGCGTCGTGATCCTCACTGGCGCCGGCGATCGTTCATTCTGCGCCGGCGGTGACGTCAACGCGGAGGCCGACGGCTGGCTCGAAGACCGCGGTGGCGAACTTGAGATGAAGGTGCTCTACGCCGCCATGCGCGCTTCGCTCAAGCCCACGATCGCCCGGATCAACGGCTACGCGATCGGCGGCGGCCACCACCTG
>JAOPZP010000363.1 GCA_025964055.1 Conexibacter sp. | reverse complement strand
GGCGGCCTCGGCGCGGACCAGGGCGCGCTCGAGCTGCGTCGCCAGCCGCTCGGCGCGCGTCTCGGCCTCGGCGGCCCGGGCCAGCGCGGCGTCGACCGCGACGCGGGCGTCGTGCTCGAGGCGCTGGGTCGCACGCTCGGAGAGGTCGACCTCGGTGCGGCGGCGCGGCCCGCGCTTGGCGGGCTCGAAGCCGGCCGCGCGGATCGCGCGCTCGAGCGAGCCGTCGAAGCAGCGACGGGCGGCGTTGGCCGACGGGTAGGCCGAACCGCAGACGGGGCAGCCGGCGCGGTAGCGCTCGATGCGCCAGACCTGGCCGGTGATCTTGGCCTGGCCGGGATTGAAGTCGGCAAGGCGCGGCACTTCGCCGTGGGCCTCGACGAAGTGCTGGATCTCGGTGATGACGGACTCGGGAGTCCACTGCGGGGCCTTGCCCCGCCGTGGGGCCCCCGCGATCTGCGCGGGGGACAAGTGCGAGTCCCCCTAAGGCAGGCGCTGAGGCCGGTTCGACGGTCCGTCGACCCGCGCCACGTGGCGCGGATCGCGTCCGGGCAGCGGCCCGGGTGACGCGTGGGGAGGTTCAGGGGTGCGCAACATGGTTCTCCTCCACCGTATCGACACCGGCGCCGCAACCGGACAACGGCGGCGTCAGCCCACGCGCTGCGCGGCTTCGGTGGCCGCTCGGGCCACGCATCCGGCGAGGTGGTCGTTGACCAGCCCGCACGCCTGCATCGAGGCATAGGCGGTCGTCGGCCCGACGAACCGGAAGCCCTCGCGCTTGAGCGCCTTGGCCAGCCCGGTCGACTCCGCCGTCAGCGCCGGGACCTCGCCCCACCCCTGCGGGGCCGGGCGCGGCGGCGGCGCATGCGACCACACCAACTCCGACAACGTACGGCCGGCGTCGTGCAGCCCCACCAGCGCCGCCGCGTTGGCGATCGTCGCCGCGATCTTCAGGCGGTTGCGCACGATGCCCGTGTCGGCCATCAGCCGCGCGACGTCCTGCTCCCCGTACTGCGCCACGACCTCGGGGTCGAAGTCGGCGAACGCCGCGCGGAACCCCTCGCGCTTGCGCAGGATCGTGATCCACGCCAGCCCCGACTGGAACGCCTCGAGCGAGAACCGCTCGAACAGCCCGCGGTCGTCGCGGACGGGGCGTCCCCACTCGTCGTCGTGGTAGGCGCGGTACAGAGGATCGTCGCCCCCGAAGCAGCGCAGCTCGCCGGCCGCCGACACGAGCGGCCCTACGGCCGCTTCTTGACGGTGATCGTCATCTTCATCTCTTCCTCGTGGAAGGTGCAGATGATCTTGTACGTCCCGGCCCTGGTGAGCTTGCGCTTGAAGGTCTCGCCGGCGGCCAGCGGCTCGGATGCGAACTTCTTGACGCCCTTGGGCCCCGTCTTGAGGGCCACGTCGTGGACGTCGGTCTCCTGCTCGCTCCAGCGCCAGTTCACCGTGTCGCCGACGTGGACCGTGAGCTTGGACGGCCCGTAGTAGTTGTCGTTGACCGACACGTTGCGGGTCTTGCCCACCGACGACGTCGCCGCGACCGCCAGGGCGGGCGCCGCGGCAACTGCCGCGGCGCCCGTCAGCGCCATGAGCGCCCGGCGGCCCGTCACTTGACGGTGCCCGCCACGTAGTGGTCCAGCGGCGTGATGCCCGGCTGCGGGGCGTGGTCGTGCTTGACCAGGAACGCCTCGTGCGTGCCGTCCAGCGCCCAGTCGATGAGCTGCTTCTGGACGTCGCCCGAGAACGCGTTGGCGCCGGTGAACGGGCACGCCGGCATCGTCGACGCGTCGGCGGGGACGGTGACCGCCGCGCCGGTGTTGCCGCTGAGGCAGTTGTCGCTCCCGTTGCCGTCGTAGCCCAGGTCGCGACCGTTGAGGTCGGCGCCGTCGAGCCCCATCTGGTTGTTGGAGATCGAGTTGCCGACGAGGTCCATCGCCGCCGGCACCTTGGTCAGCAGGAACTGCTGGATCATGCCCGCGCCCATCAGCCAGTTGCCGTAGACCCGGTTGTTCTCGACCCGGTTGTGGCGACCGCCGAACAGCAGCACGCCGACGCCCACCGGGTAGGCGGTGGAGTCCGCGGCCGGCGGACGGACCTTGAACGGCGCGCCGGCGTAGTAGTTGAAGTTGTTCCAGAAGATGTCGTTGTCGGTGATGACGTTCTCCTCGGCCGGCGCGTACTTCTCGGAGCTCAGCGCGTTGGGGACGACGCCCGTGCCGTTGTTGTAGAACTTCGACTTCGTGATGGTCACGTAGCGCATGTTGGTCCCGGACCAGCCCAGGACGTTCGCGTAGGACTTGATGTTGCGCACGATCGAGCGGACCGGCTTGGCCTGCGGCGGGGTCTGGCCGATGTAGAAGCCCGCGTCGCTGTTCCACGCGGCCTCGGAGTCGGTGATGGTTCCGCCGACCGCGTTGAAGGCGTACACGCCGTAGACGCCGACCAGGAAGGCCTTCAAGTTGGTGAACGTGTAGCCGTTGACGTTGACCGCGAAGAAGCCGTTGGCCTTGTAGTGCTGGGCCTGGAAGCCGTTGACCGTGACCTCGTTGGCGCCGTTGATCTGAACGCCGTTGGCGCCCTTGGCGCCCTTGCCCTCGAGGATGACCTTGCCGGGAGCCTTCGGATCGCCGATCAGCTTGATGAAGCGCTTGCCGACGCCCGCGATCTTGACGCCTTCCTTGTACGTGCCGTGAGCGACCCTGATGGTCTCGCCCGGCTTGGCCTCGTTGACGGCCGCCTGGATCGTGGGGAAGCAGGACTTCTTGGCGCCCTTGCACACCTTCAGCGTGCGGAACGGGCCCTTGGGCTTGGCGTTGGCGCCGCTGCCCGGCTTGCTGGGCGGCGGGTAGTCGACCGCGGAGGCGATCGGCACGAACGCCAGCGAGGCCACCAGGACGGTGACCGACGCGACGATGGACCTGGCATGTGACACGGGAACTCCTCCTACTGCTCGACGAGGTACCAGCCGGCCATCCCCGCGTCCTGATGCGAGAAGACGTGGCAGTGGTAGAGCCACCGCCCCGGGTTGTCCTCGACGAAGCGCACCGACGTGGTCTCGTTCGGACCGACGGTGGGCGTGTCGACGAACGCCCCCGAGGCGTCCTTCCAACGGTGGCCGTGGATGTGGAAGTCATGGAAGTTGTTGTCCATCCCGAACACGTGCAGGGCGACCTCCTGGCCGACCTTCACCCGAATGGTCGGGGTGTTGCCGGCGAACGCGCGGCCGTTGATGCACTGGTAGGAGCGCTTGAGGCCCGTCACCGGCGGCTGCAGCTGGTGCAGGAACAACGACTTCTCGAAGATCGGGACGGCCTCGCCCTTGGGGCGGATCACCAGCGAGCCGAACATCCCGCGGAACGTGTTCAGCGTGTGGTTGGGGCCGTGGTCGTGGTACGGCCACGCGCCGACGCTCTCGGGAACGCACTCCCAGGTGTAGGTGAACTCCTCGCCGGGGGCGATGAAGCCGCCGGCGCGGGTGTAGTCACCGAGGTACACGCCGTCGTACTCGGGGTTGTACTTGACCCCGTGCGGGTGCATCGTGACGGCCTGCTTGAGGTCGCCCAAGTTGTTGCGGAAGTGCACGACGAGCGTGTCGCCGACCTCCGCGTGGAGCGTCGGCCCGGGCATCGCCGCGGGGCCGAACGCCGCCGCGAAGCCCTCGGTCATCTGCTGGTAGACGACCGCGGTGAACGTCGAGCCGCCAGGCTGCGCCACGCCGTGCCAGTCGTCGCGCTTGGTCGGCACGATCGTCCAGCGCGCCGTCGTGGCCTGGATCCAGTACTCGACCTTCTGCCCGCCCGGCTGCGGCTGCGGCGTGACGTAGGTCTGGGACTCGGTCGGCTCGGCGGCCGCCGCCCTGGCCTTCGGCCGCGCGATGCGGGCGGCCGCGGCGTCGGCCTTGGCGGCGTCCCCGCGGCGCGCGACGGCGACGCGCTCGCTGCCGATGGTGCACAGGAACGCGCCGGCCGCGCTGACCTGCAGGAAGCGGCGGCGGCCGAGGGTGGGGTCGAGCTGATCGAGCGGATCCGGCGTCATGGAAGCGGCTGCCGGGATCTGGACCGTCGCTGCCCCGGGAGCGGCGCCAGCCTACACAGGACTTGGACAGTTGTCCAAGACATTTGCACAGCAGTTCTGTACGGTGGCGCCCATGGTCGCCCAGCCCTCTCCGCCCGCCCTGCCGCGCGGGCGGCGCGACGCCCGCGGCGAGCGCCGCCGGGCCGAGCTGCTGGACGCCGCGATCGACCTCATCGGCGCGCAGGGCATCGACGGCGTCACGCATCGCGCGGTCGCCGCGGCGGCCGGCGTCCCGGCGGCGTCGACGAGCTACTACTTCCGCTCCAAGGACGAGCTGATCCACGAGGCGCTGCGGACGCTCGCCGAGCGCGAGATCGAGCGCCTACGCGAGCGGCGCGCGGCGCTCGGGGACGCGGTCGCCGACCTCGACGAGACCACCGAGGCGCTCGCCGCGTGGATCGAGGAGCAGCTCACGCCGGCGGGGCGCGTCGCGATGCTCGCCCAGTACCAGCTGCAGCTCGAGGCGGCCCGGCGTCCCGAGGCCCGCGAGATCCTGCAGGCCTGGAAGGACGGCACCGACGACCTGTCGGAGACCGCCATGCGCAGCCTCGGCGCGTCCGACGTCCGCACGTCCGGGATCCTGCTGGTCTGCGCGATCGACGGCCTGCGGCTGCGCCTGCTGGCCTCCGGCCACGCGCCGCTCGAGGGCGACGAGCTGCGCGGCGTGCTGCGGGCGCTGCTGGTCGGCCTGACGGCCGGCCGGCCGAAGCGCGTCTAGACGGCGACCCAGGCGCCGTCGCGGCGCCCGAGGGTCACGGTGCTCTCCTGGCCGTCGGCGCCGACGACGTGGAACACGGCCTGGTCGGCGTCGGTCCCGGGCCGGTCGAGGACCTGCACGAGCTGCAGCTCGCGGGCCTCGCGGGGGGCGATCGCGGCCCGCGCCGCGGCCTCGATCGTCGCGCGGTCCCAGCCTCGGTCCTCCGCGCGGGCGTCGGCCAGTGCCGCGTCGGCGGCGGCGATCTGGGCGCCGAGGCGCTCGTCGAGGTGGGGCTGCCGGCGGGCGTTGGCGACGTAGCCGCCGACGAACAGCAGGACGGCGAGGACGACGATCACGCCCACGACGATGCCGAGGACGACGGAGAAGCTGGCGAGGATCACAGGGCGATCACAGCAGGTCGGGGCGCGCTACGCCAGGACGTTGCGCGAGGTCAGGTGGGTGCCGACCTTGCGCTTGACGCGCTGCAGGGCGTTGTCGACCGTCTTGGTGTCGCAGCCCAGGCGCTCGCCGACCTGCTCGTAGCTGTAGCCGTCGAGGTAGAGCGACAGGACGCGGGACTCGAGCTCCGACAGCGCCGTCGAGAGGCAGTCGACCAGCGACCGCAGCTCCTCGGAGCTGATGACCTGGTTGACCGGGTCGTGCACGGGCGAGCCCGGGATGATCTCGTCGAGCGTCGGCTCGCCGTCCTGCGCGCTGGCCGGCGACGCCGAGAACGAGACGTACTGGTTCAGCGGCGTGTGCTTGTTGCGCGTCGCGGTCTTGACCGCGGTGATGATCTGCCGCGTGATGCACAGCTCGGCGAAGTTGCGGAAGCTCGACTCGCGGTCGGTCCGGTAGTCGCGGACGGCCTTGTAGAGGCCGACGAGGCCCTCCTGGATGAGGTCGTCGGCGTCGCCGCCGGCCAGGAAGTACGACGACGCCTTCAGGCGCACGAAGCCGTAGTACCGGCGCACGATGCGGTCGTAGGCGATCGCGTCGCCCGACTTCGCTAGTGCAATGAGATACCCATCATCGACCTGAACCTGGCCTTGAGGGTTGAAGGAGAGACGAGCCACGAGCGTTCCTTTCTGCACGAATGCAGGGAGAATCAGCTCAGTGGCGCACTCCTCCCCTGGCGCCATCTGAAGTATCTCGACCGAGGTCCTCAACCTCAGGTCGACCGTTATGTGGGCGGGACCCTGCCACAGTTATGAACTGCCGTCAAGAGATTGCAGGGATTCTTGCGACATCGGCGAGTCGGAACGGCCGCTAGCGGGCGTCGATCACCGCGTAGAGCAGGGCCGCCGCGGCCGCCGAGACGTTCAGCGACTCGATGCGCCCGCGCAGCGGGAGCGCGACGACCGCGTCGCACATCTGCTGCACGCGCGGGCGCAGGCCCTTGCCCTCGGCGCCCATCACGAGCACCACGCCGCCGGTGTAGTCGGGCGACCGGTACGGCGCACCCTTGGCCGCCGCGCCGTAGACCCAGCAGCCCGCGCCCTTGGCGTCGCCCAGGAAGTCGGCGATGTTGCGGACCTGGGCGATCGGCAGGTGCTCGACGGCTCCGGCCGAGGCCTTGGCCGCCGCCGGGGTCACCTCGGCGCTGCGGTGGCGCGGCAGGACGAGGCCCGTGGCGCCGACCGCCTCCGCGGTCCGCGCGATCGCCCCCAGGTTCTGGGGGTCCTGCACCTCGTCGAGCGCGACGATCAGCGGGTTGGGCACCTGCAGCAGCGCCGCGCCCTCGACGTAGGGGTACTCCCCCACGTCGGCGCACAGGCCCTGATGGGCGTCGGTGCCGGCGCGCTCGGTCAGCCAGTCGCCGTCGGCCGCCTCGACCAGCACGCCCTCCAGCCACGGCTCGCGCGCCGCGCTCGTCGTCGCCCACACGCGGTGGACCGGACGCCGGCCGGCGCGGATGGCCTCGCGGATCGGGTTGCGGCCGTAGAGGAAGTGCCCCGGATCGGGGCGCGTGACCTCACGCGGCGGCGTGGCGTCGCGGCCGCGCACGACGCCGCGGGAGCGGGTCGGCTTGGG
>JAOPZP010000338.1 GCA_025964055.1 Conexibacter sp. | reverse complement strand
GCCAAGCCGTCGCTGACGACGGCCGAGGCCGCGGCGCTGCGGCGGCGCATCGAGCGGGGCGACGCGGGCCCCGTCTACGTCGCGATCCTGCCCGCCTCGGCCATCGACGAGGCCGGCGGCGACCCGGGCGAGGTCGTCAGTCGCCTCGCCGCCGCCGTCGGGCGCCGCGGGACCTATGCCGCGATCTCCGGCGGACGCTTCCGCGCCGGCAGCTTCACCGTCCCGGGCGCCGCCCGCGCGGCGACCGAGGCGCTGGTCGCCCACCGCGACCAGGGCGTCGCCGCCGTGCTCGACGACTGGGTCGGCCGGGTCGCCCAGGCCCGTGCCGGCGCGGGCAGCGGCGGCTCCTCGAACAACGGCGGCGGCGGGTCGGGCGGTGGCGGCTCCGGCACGGGCCTGCTCGTGGTCCTCGGCGTGCTGGGCGGCGGCGCCCTGCTGGCGACCTCGGTCTCGCGGCGCCGGCGCCGTCGCGAGGAGCAGCGCCAGCTCGACGAGCTGCGCACGGCGGCCCGCGACGACCTCGTGGCCCTCGGCGACGACGTCCGCGACGTCGACCTCGACATCGAGATGCCCGGCGCCGACCCGCGCGCCCGCGACGAGCTGGGCCGCGGTTTGGAGGCCTACGAGCGCGCCGAGCGGCTGCTCGACGGCGCGCGCCGCCCCGAGGACATCGCCGAGGTGACCCGCACGGTCGACGACGGCCGGCAGGCCATGGCCGCGTGCCGTGCGCTGCTGGACGGCCACGAGCCACCGCCGCGCCGGCCGCCCTGCTTCTTCGACCCGCGGCATGGGCCGTCGGTCACCGAGGCGCCGTGGGCGCCGCCGGGCGGTCAGGAGCGCGAGGTTCCGGTCTGCGCGGCCGACGCCGCGCGCCTGGCCGACGGCGAGGAGCCCGACGCCCGCGAGGTCCTCGTGGGGGGCCGGGCGATGCCGTACTACGCGGCCCCCGCCTACTTCGGACCCTGGGCCGGGGGCTTCTACGGCGGCGGCGGGATGTTCCTCCCGGGGCTGCTCGCCGGCACCCTGCTCGGCGGATCCCTGTTCGGGCCCGGCGTGGCGTTCGGCGGCGGCTGGGGCGGCGACGGCGACCTCGGAGGCGGCGACTTCGGCGCCGGCGACGGGGGCGGGTTCGACGTCGGCGGAGGGGACTTCGGGGGCGGTGACTTCGGTGGTGGAGGCGACTTCTAGACCGCTTCAGGAACATCCGCGGAGGTCATAAGGCCGATCTAAAGGTCTGCTGTTAGAATCATGCCTTGATGGCGCAGCGATCCGGGGATGAGCTGAACGAGCTCGAGAGTCGTCAAGAGCCCCGGCTCGTCAAGGCCTTGGAGATGGTCGCCCCCGGGACGGCCCTCCGCGAGGGCCTCGACAACATCCTGCACGCGCACACGGGCGGCCTGCTCGTGATCGGCGACCACGATGAGCTGAGCTTCCTGTTCTCCGGGGGCATCAAGCTCGACGTCGACTACACGCCCGCGCTGCTCTACCAGGTGGCGAAGATGGACGGTGGCATCGTCCTCAACGCCAACGCGACGAAGATCGCGATGGCCAACGTCCAGCTGACGCCGGACCCGACGGTCCTGACGCTGGAGACCGGCACCCGCCACCGCACCGCCGAGCGCGTCTCCAAGCAGACCGACGCGGTCGTCATCGCCATCTCGCAGCGGCGCGAGGTCGTCTCGCTCTACGTCGACGGCGCGAAGTACATCCTCGAGGACATCCCCGTCGTGCTGGCGAAGGCCAACCAGGCGCTGGCGACCCTCGACAAGTACCGCACGCGCCTCGACCAGGTCTCCACCCGCCTGACCGCCCTGGAGTTCGAGGGCGGCGCGACCCTGCACGACGTCCTGACGGTCCTGCAGCGCTCCGAGCTGGTCACGCGCATGGCCGTCGAGATCGAGCGCTACATCGTCGAGCTGGGCACCGAGGGCCGGCTCATCGAGATGCAGCTCGAGGAGGTCATGGTCGGCGTCGCCGCCGACAAGGCCGCCCTCATCCACGACTACCTGGCCGCGGACTCCGACGAGACCTTCGCGGCCGCCCTGGACCAGCTCGGCCGCATGCCCCATCAGGACCTGCTCGACTTCGGCCGCCTCGCCGAGCTGATGGGCTACGACCGCAAGCTCAACACGCTCGACTACCCCGTCTCGCCGCGAGGCTTCCGCATCCTGGGCCGCGTTCCGCGCCTGCCGAAGCTCGTCGTGGCCCAGATCGTCAAGGAGTTCGGCGGACTGGACGAGCTGCTGGCGGCCACCGACGCGGAGCTCGAGACCGTGGAGGGCGTCGGAGAGATTCGTGCGAAGGACATCCGCGAGGGCCTTCGCCGGTTGCAGGAGATCAATCTCGTCGATCGGTACCTGCAGACCTGAACGGCCCCGAACGGGGCCGGCTGGAAACGCGGTCGCGCATCTCCCCGATGCGCCACCCAACCAAGGAGGACCATCATTCCCGGTAGCACCGAAGAGCAGATCCTGGAAGACCTCGACATCCCCGAGATCGTCAACATCGATTTCGAGATCGGCGACGACGTCGTCTATCCGCATCACGGGGCCGGGCAGGTCCTCAAGAAGGAAGTCAAGAAGATGTTCGGTGAGGAGCGCGAGTACCTCACCATCAAGATCTTGCACAACGACATGACGGTCATGGTCCCGTGCGAGAACGCCGGGATCGCGGGGCTGCGCCGCGTCATCGACGAGGAGAGCGTCAAGAAGGTCCTCACGGTGCTGCAGGACGAGCTGTCCGACATGCCCAAGAACTGGAACCGCCGGTTCAAGCACAACCGCGACAAGATCAAGACGGGCGACATCTACGAGCTCGCCGAGGTCGTCCGCAACCTGGCGATCCGCGAGCACGACAAGGGCCTGTCGACGGGCGAGAAGCAGATGTTCACGCGCGCCAAGAAGATCCTCGCCTCCGAGCTCATGTACGCGCTGGAGAAGAGCGAGGACGAGGCGGAGGCCTACCTCGACGACCTCCTGACGTCGTCGGCCGAGCGCCTCGCGGCTGCCGCGAAGTAACCCCTGATGTCGGCGGTCGCGCTGGTCGTGGCCGCCGGACGTGGTGAGCGCCTTGGGTCCCCGGGACCCAAGGCGTTCGTCATGTGTGGGGGCCGTCCGATGCTCGAGTGGAGCATCGCCGCGCTGAAGGCGGTGCCGGAGATCGGCCACATCGTCGTCGCGCTGCCGGCCGGCGTGGAGGCCCCGGTGGGCACCACCGGCGTGGTCGGCGGGGACGAGCGGTCGCACTCGGTCCGCGCCGCGCTGCACCACACGCTGGCCGGCGACCCGGTCCTGGTCCACGACGCGGCTCGGCCGCTCGTGACGCCCGCCATCATCCGGGCGACCCTGGCCGGGCTGGACCCGCAGGCCGACGCCGCGATCGCCGCCGCGCGCGTCACCGACACGATCAAGGAGGGCGACCGCGGGACGGTCGTCCGCACGCTGGACCGCGACCGCCTGTGGGCGATCCAGACGCCGCAGGTCTTCCGCCGCGAGGTCCTGGAGCGGGCGCTGGCCCAGCCGCACGAGGTGCTGGCCGCGGCCACCGACGACGCCTCGCTCGTCGAGCAGATGGGCGGGGTCGTCCGCCTCGTAGAGTCCCCGCGCGAGAACCTCAAGATCACGACCCCCGACGACCTGCGGCTGGCCGAGTCCCTGCTGGCCGCCCGCCGAACCTAGAACCCCAAGTTGCTCACCGACTATCACGTCCACCTGCGCCCCGACGCCGCCAACACCACCGCCGAGGAGTACTTCACCGCCGACAACGCCGGCCGCTACCGCGAGGTCGCGACCGAGCGCGGGATCGCCGAGCTCGGCGTCGCCGAGCACGTCTACCGCTTCACCGCCGCGCTCGACGTCTGGCAGCACCCGCTGTGGGTCGAGAGCGCCCACGACGACATCGACCGCTACGCCGACTTCGTGCGCGACCAGACCGACCTGAAGCTCGGCATCGAGGCCGACTTCATCCCGGGCCGCGAGGAGAAGATGCGCTCGCTGCTGGAGCAGCGCGACTGGGACTACGTGGTCGGCTCGATCCACTTCCTCGCCGAGGGCGCGCTGGACTACGACCGCTTCGATGTGTGGAACACCGCCCGCTCGGCCGACCACGTCTGGAAGACGTACTTCACGTGGCTCGGCGAGCTGGCGGCCAGCGGGATGTACGACATCCTGGCCCACCCCGATCTCGTCAAGCACTGGGGCAAGGAGCGCCCCTGGCCGGAGAAGGACCTGCGCTTCTACTACGACCTGGCGATGGAGCAGATCGCCGAGTCGGGGATCGCGATCGAGCTGTCGACCGCCGGGCTGCGCAAGCCCGTCGGCGAGATCTACCCCGACCGCGCGTTCCTGGAGATGGTGGTCGACGCCGGCAACCCGATCGCGCTGTCCAGCGACGCGCACACGCCCGAGCAGCTCGGCTTCGAGTACGAGCAGGCGCTGAAGCTCCTCGACGAGGTCGGGGTCAAGGAGATCGCGACGTTCGAGCGGCGCGCCGTCACGCTGGAGCCCCTCGGCTGATGGGCTCGGTGCGGACCGGCATCGGCTGGGACTCCCACCGGCTCGTGGAGGGCCGCCGGCTCATCCTCGGCGGCGTGCACCTCGAACACAGCCACGGGCTGCTCGGCCACAGCGACGCCGACGTGCTGACCCACGCGGTCATCGACGCCCTCCTGGGCGCCGCCGGCCTCGACGACATCGGCGCGCACTTCCCCGACACCGACGCGGCGTTCAAGGACGCCGACTCGATGGGGCTGCTGCGCGACGTCGTCGCGCGCGTCACCGGTGCCGGGTTCGCCATCGACCACGTCGACACGACGGTCATCATGGAACGCCCCAAGCTGTCGCCGCACCGCTCGGCGATCCGCGCGTCGCTGGCCGCCGGGCTCGGCGTCGAGGCCGCGGCGGTCAACGTCAAGGCGTCGACCGGCGAGGGCCTCGGCTTCGTGGGGCGCGGCGAAGGGGTCGCGGCCCTCGCGGTAGCCACGCTGTCGGCCTCCTAGCCTCCGGGGCATGCACGGCGAGCTGGTGGTCCTCTTGGTCCTGGTCGGGGCCGGCGGGTTCCTGCTGCTCGCCGAGCGCACGCAGATCCCGTATCCGATCCTGCTGACGCTGGGCGGGACGCTGCTGGCCTTCGTCCCGGGTGTCGGCAAGTTCGCGCTGGACCCCAACATCGTCCTCGTCGCGTTCCTGCCCCCGCTGCTCTATGCGGCGGCGTTCTTCACCTCGGTCCACGACCTGCGTGCCAACGCGGTGCCGATCGGCTTCCTGGCGATCGGGCTGGTGACCTTGACGACGGTCACCGTCGCGGTCGTGGCCCACGCGTTCGTCGACGACCTCTCGTGGCCGGCGGCGTTCGTGCTCGGCGCGGTCGTCTCGCCGACCGACCCGGTGGCCGCGACCGAGATCGCCGTGCGGTCCCGGGCGCCGCGGCGCCTGATCACGATCGTCGAGGGCGAGAGCCTGATCAACGACGCGACCGGCCTCATCGCCTACAAGTTCGCGGTCGCCGCGGTGCTGTCGGGGACGTTCTCGCTGGCCGACGCGGTGGGCAGCTTCGTGGTGAGCGCGGTCGCCGGCATCGCGATCGGCCTGGCCGTCGGCTTCGCGATCGCCGAGGTGCGCCGGCGGCTCGACGACGCGCCGACCGAGATCGCGATCTCGCTGCTGACGCCGTACGTCGCCTACCTGCCGGCCGAGGCGCTGGGCGTGTCGGCGGTGCTCGCGGCGGTCACCGCCGGCCTGTACCTCGGCTGGCGCTCGCCCGACCTGGTGACGCCCTCGACGCGCATCCAGATCACGGGCTTCTGGGAGATGCTCAGCTTCGGGCTCAACGCGACGCTGTTCGTCCTCGTCGGGCTGCAGCTGCGCACGATCCTCGACGGGCTCACCGGCTACTCGGCCGGCCAGCTCGCGTGGTGGGCGGCCGCGGTCGTGGCCACCGTGGTCGCGACGCGGATGGTGTTCATCTACCCCTTCAACATCGTCGCGCGGCTGCTGGTGCGCCGCTTCCCGCGCAAGCGCGGCGACCAGCCGCCGGACCTCAAGCTCACCGGGCTGCTCGGCTGGTCGGGCATGCGCGGGTCCGTGTCGCTGGCCGCCGCGCTGGCGATCCCGCTGACGACGCACGCCGGCGGCCCGTTCCCCGGTCGCGACCTGGTCATCTTCCTGGCCTACTCGGTCATCCTGGTCACGGTCGTGGGGCAGGGGCTGACGCTCGGCAAGCTCATCGAGTGGGCCGGCGTCTACGACGACGAGGAGACGACCGCCGAGCAGGAGGCGCGTGCCCGGATCGCCGCGGCCAACGCGGCGCTGGAGCGCCTCGAGGAGCTGCACGACGAGGACTGGGTGCGCGAGGAGACCCATGCGCGCATGCGCGGCACCTACGAGTTCCGCATCCGCCGCTTCGAGGCGCGCATCGACGACGAGGACGACGGTGACATCGAGGAGGGCTCGCAGGCCTACCAGCACCTGCGCCGCAAGGTGATCGAGGCCGAGCGCGCCGAGATCATCCGCCAGCGCAACCGCGGAGCGATCACCGACGACATCATGCGCCGGCTGGAGCGCGACCTCGACCTCGAGGACGCGCGCCTGGAAATCTAGGCTCGACCCGGCGCCGAGTCGAGCTCGCCGCGGAGCTCCTCGACGATCGGCCGCTGGCGGTCGGCCAGCGCGAGCGAGCGTGGCGGCCCGGGCACGGTCCCCAACGTCGCGCTCGCGGTCCGCAGCGGCAGCTCGACGGTGAACAGCGCGCCGCCCTCCGGCGCGTCGCCGACGGCGACCGAGCCGCCGTGCAGGACCGCGATCTCGCTGACGATGGCGAGGCCGAGCCCGGTCCCCGACGAGCGCGTGCCGCGGCGGTAGCGCTCGAAGATCGTCTCGCGCTGGTCGGGCGCCACGCCGGGGCCGTCGTCGGCGACCTCCAGGGTCATCCGGCCCGCCGCGGCGGTCACCGAGCAGCGCACCGTGACCCGCGTGCGCGCGTGGCGGATCGCGTTGGCGACCAGGTTGGAGACCAGCGAGACGACCTTCTCCTCGTCGGCCATGGCCGGCAGCGCGTCGGGAACCTCGACCTGCAGGTCCATTCCACGCTGGGCGGCGACGCTGGCGAAGCCGTCGACGCACGCCCGCACGATGGCCCCGACGTCGATCACCGCGGCCTCGAGCTGCTGCTCGGGGCTCTCGAGGCGCGCCATCAGCATCAGGTCCTGCACGCGGCGCAGCATCGAGTAGGCGTTGGCGCGGATCCGCGCGACGTCCTCGGCGTCGTCGCCGTCGAGCCGGCCGGCGGTCTCCAGGCGGGTGCACAGGGCGAGCACGATGGACAGCGGCGACTTCAGCTCGTGCCCGACGTCGGCCAGGAGCTGGCGGTGCTCGCCGTCGACGGCTCGGGGCGGGACGGGCTCGGGCGCGACGTGGCGGCCGCTGCGCCACCACCGCGACGTCTCGGGTCCACCGCGATCGTCGGGCTCCGCGTCCTCGCCGTCGCCTTGCGCGTCGGCCCCAGGCTTCACCGCTGGTCATCCCCCTTCCGTACGACGTCTTGTCCTCCGGAAAACTGCCTACTAGATTGAAGCGAGCCGTCCGTCGGTGTCATGGGGGAACTTCCTCACCCACGGACCCAGCGCCACCTCCCTCGCGACCGCAGGCGCAAGTCACCCGCCGGGGTCGCTGCGGGGCCGTAGGTTTCGTCCGGCACGGTCCGCCGGCAGGAGAGCCCCGAACTGTGCGACGCCGCAGGGCTTGGGAACGCACCGGACGGTCCTGTGCTCGGCGGCGGGCGGCCGCCGGGCGATTCCCTCAATCCCCAGGGGGTCGCTCGCGCGGTCGCGATTCCTGCCTGGGCTCCTGCCGTGGGGTACGGAAATACCCCACGCTAGTCAGCATCTTGCCCTTTTCTTTGTCCCTCGGAAAAGCGGCAAACCGGTTGCGGATGAGACCGGGAAGGGTTGAACCATGGGGATGGAATTCAAGGTCGAAGGCGACGCGCCCCTGCGCGTCATCGTGGCGGACGACGATCCGCTCGCGCGACGCATGCTGCGCGACGTGCTGCAGCTGGCCGGGATCACCGTGATCGCCGAGGCCGGCTCCGGGCGCGAAGCCGTGGAGCTCACGACGTACTACACGCCGGACGTCGTCGTGATGGACCTCATCATGCCGGGCATGGACGGCCTGGCCGCGATGAGCGAGATCCGCCGCACCGCGCCGGAGGTCAAGGTGGTCATCCTGACCTCCAGCGACGACGACGAGGTCGGCCTCATGACGCTGCGCGCAGGGGCCTCCGGCTTCCTGTGCAAGAACGTCGGGATCGACGCCCTGCCGCGGGCGCTGCACTGCGCCAAGAACGGCGAGGCCGTCATCACGCGCCGCCTGACGATGCGGCTCATCGAGGACCTGCGCATGGTCCGCACCGACAGCGCCGGCCTGCGGCCGATCCGCAGCGCGCTGACGTCGCGGGAGTGGGAGGTCCTCGACCTCCTGTGCCAGGACCTGTCGACCGACGAGATCGCCGACCGCCTGGTCGTCTCGGTCGAGACCGTCCGCTCGCACGTCAAGAACGTCCTGCGCAAGCTCGAGGTGCGCTCGCGCCGCGAGGCCGTCGCCGTGGCGTCGCGCCTGCGCGCCGGCATGGTCGAGGACGGGATCACGGCCGACGAATGACCGCCGGCGGCCCTGTGCCCCCGGCACAGGACGGCCTGGAGGCCTTCGCCGCCCTGGCGGCACATCAGCTCGGAGAGGCCGTCGCGCTCATGCGCGGCGCCGCCTCCGTGCTGGAGGACGAGCGGTCCCGGCTACCGCCGGGTGCGCAGGACGCGCTGCGCGCGCTGAACGCGGGCGGCGAGCGGGCCCAGCGCTACGTCGACGACCTGCTCGACCTCGCGCGGGTCTCCTCCGAGCTGGAGCTGCCCGCCGCCGCCGAGCTGGATCTCGCGCTCGACGCCGCGGCCGCCGACCTCGAGCCGCTGCTGGTCAAGGGGCGCGTCGAGCTCCAGCGCGAGCCGCTGCCGCCGGCCGCGCTGGACCCGCGCGACGCGCAGCGACTGTTCACGCACCTGCTGCGCAGCGCGATGGCGGCCGGCGCGACGCGCATGGCGGTCGGGGGCGCGGTCGACGCGGAAGGCGTGTCGGTCGAGATGCTCGACGACGGGACGCCGGCGGCCGAGGCCGCCGACCCGTTCGCCCCGTTCGCGCGCCCGCGCGGGCGCGGGCCGCTGCTCGGCGCGGGCGTCAGCATGGCGATCTGCGCCCGGATCGTGCGCCGCCACGGCGGCGACATCGCGACGGCGACGCGCCCGGACGGCGCCACGGTCGTCACCATCCGGCTAGCTTCCGCAGCATGAGCGACGAGCCGGCGCGACCGGAGCCGGTCCGCGTCGTCCTCGCCGACGACGCCAGCGAGATGCGGGCGCTGCTGCGGTGGGCCCTGCTGCGCGACGAGGGCGTCGTCGTGGTCGCCGAGGCCTCCGACGGCCGCGAGGCGCTCGCGCTGGTCCAGGAGCACCGGCCCGACGTCGTCGTCCTCGACCTGCAGATGCCGGGGCCGCCGCCCGACGAGCTGCTGACCGCCATGGCGCAGACCTCGCCCGGCACGCCGATCGTGACGTTCTCGGGCTTCGAGCCCGAGCTGGTCGCGCCGGGCCAGACGCGGCTCGTGACGTTGCACATCCCCAAGACGACGGACCTCGCGCTCGTGCGCGAGTCGATCGTCGGCGTCGCCCGCGGCGCCGGCGGCACGTGACAGTCCCGTTTCGGCCGGGCATACTGCGCCCGTGGCTTCCACGCGTCAGGACGGACTTGGGGCCTCGCCGGCCGCGCGCGTGGTCGTGGTCGACGACGACATGGACCTCCGCGGCCGGCTGCGCGCCGCGCTCCAGGAGGCGGGCCTGGTCGTCATCGCCGAGGCCGAGAACGGTCGCGACGCGATCGACCTGGCCGCGCACTTCCGGCCCGACGTGATGATCATGGACATCGTCATGGCCAACATCGACGGGCTGTCGGCCACGCACCGGATCGTCGAGCGGGCGCCCACCGTGCGGATCCTGCTGCTCACCGGCTCCGACGACCTGGACCTCGGCATGGTGGGGCTGCGCGCCGGGGCGGCCGGGCACCTGGTCAAGGGCGTCCCGGTGCCCGAGATCGTCTCCGCCGTGCAGCGGATGGTCGCCGGCGAGCCCGTCGTGGGCCCCGACCTCACCTGGCGGCTCATCGAGAGCCTGCGCGGCCTGCCGGTCGGCGGACTCGGCGTGCGCCCGGTCCGCAGCAAGCTCACCCCGCGTGAGTGGGAGGTCCTCGACCTGCTCTGCGCCGGGCTGACCGTCGACCAGATCTCCGACGAGCTGGTCCTCGCGCGCGACACCGTGCGCACCCACGTCAAGCGCCTGCTGCGCAAGCTCGGCGCGCACTCGCAGGCCGAGGCGGTCTCGATCGCCAACGGCATCCGCGCCACCTTTGCGGCCACCGGCCGTGACGCGTAGCGCCGGCGCTGCGTTCGCGCACGCGTCCTAGCGCATCGGAGGCGCAGCGCGGGGGAGGCTTCTCCCCCACATGGGTGGTGCTCCTGCCCCGCACCTTCGGTGAACCTCACCGTCGCCGCACCCCAGAAATCCCCTGCCGGTGAGCCGCGCGAAGCGGAGGATATTCGGCGTAGGGCGACTGCCGGTCTCAGGCACAGGATGCGCCGGATCGGCAGACGTGAGCCCAACATCGACGGGGTGAACATGCACGTGGGGATCGCTGGAGCAGCCCGACCGCCTTTCCGGTCCGGCGCAGACTTGATGAGCACGGGCGGTGCGCGATGCGCGTCGTGATCGTGGCCCGCGGCCTGCTCGCAGCGGAGTCGCTGCGCGGATGCCTGCGCTCGGTCAACGCCTTCGAGATCGTCGGCTTCGCCGACGACCGCCGGCCGTGCACGGCGACGGTCACCGCCGCCGCTCCGGACCTCGTCGTCGTGGACGGGCGCGAGCCCGGTGACGACACGCTCGACCGCGTGGCCGACGTCCGCGCCGGTGCCCCCGCGGCCAAGATCGTGATGCTGACCGGCGAGCTCGATCCCGAGTGGCTCGGACAGGCCTGCGATCGCGGGCTCGACGCCGCCGTGTCGGTCGCGGTCGGCGCCTCGGGGATCGGCAACCTGGTCCGCCAGGTCGCCATGGGCGCGGTGTTCCACCGGTTCAGCGTCTCCCCGTCGGCGGCCGCGTCGCGGACGCCGGCGCCGGAGAGCGAGCTGCTGACCGCGCGCGAGCGCGAGATCCTCAAGCTCGTGGCCAGCGGCGCGTCGAACTGCCAGGTCGCCGCCGAGCTGTGGGTGACCGAGCAGACGGTCAAATTCCACCTCTCGAACACCTATCGCAAGCTGGGTGTCGCCAACCGCACGGAAGCCAGCTACTACGCCCACGTCCACGGGCTGCTCGACGCCACCCCGCCCGAGCGCGCCGTGGCGGCCGTCGCCGCCTAGGCACCACCTGCACCTGCGGCGCCCGCGCCGCAGGCAGGCCCAGTCATGCACGTCCGCCATCAAGGCTGCCACGGCAGGCATCACGAAGATGCTGCCCGGTCGTCGCGGCGGTCGAGCACTCACGGAACGACTCCGACACCATGACCCCACAGACGGCCACCAAGTTGACGCTGCACGATCCCGACGGGTCGGCACTCCCGCTCGCCCTGCGCCGGCGCCCCGTCGCCGTGCCGATGGGCCCCTCGCTCGCCGAGGCCGGCATGCCGGCGCCCGGCCTTGCGCCGCCGCTGGCCGCTCAGGTGCGCGGCATCGCGGCGCTCCTCGGCCCGGCGGCGCTGCACCGCCGGCTCCTGGGCGCCGCCGACGCGGTGGCCGCCGTGCTGGCCCTCGTCGTGGTCCTCTCGGTACTGGGCGAGGCGCGTCCCGGCATCTTCGTGCTGGCGTGCATGCCGCTGACCGTGGTGCTGTTCAAGGTCGCCGGCCTCTACGACCGCGACGACATGCGCCTGACGCACTCGACGCTCGACGAGGCGCCGGTCCTGCTGCAGCTCAGCGGGCTCATGGCGCTGGTCACCACGATCCTCGGCCCGATGATGCTCGGCGGCGCGCTGGGCGGCACCCAGCTCCTCGCGCTGTGGCTCGGGTTCTTCGCCGCCGTCTTCGTCGGCCGGACGGCCGCACGCGTGCTGGCCGCCCGGTTGTCGCCGATCGAGCGCTGCCTGGTCATCGGCGACACGGCCCGGGCCGACCGCATCCGCCAGAAGCTCGTCGCCGCCCGCGTCCGCGCCACGGTCGTCGCGTCCCTGCCGCTCGAGGACGACGACGCGCTCACCGGCCTCGCCGGGCTGGAGGCGATCGGGCACGTCGTCAGCGAGCTGCGCCTGGACCGCCTGATCATCGCCCCGAGCACCGCCGACGGTCGCGGGATCACCGAGCTCATCCGGGTCGGCAAGGCGCTGGGCGTGCGTGTCAGCGTCCAGCCGCGGATGCTCGACATCGTCGGCTCGACCGTCGAGGCCGAGGACCTCGAGGGGATGACGCTCCTGGGCGTGCGCCAGTTCGGCCTCTCCCGTTCGTCGCGCTTCATCAAGCGGGCCTTCGACCTCGCCATGACCTGGATCGGCGTGCTGGCGATCGCGCCGGTCCTGGCGCTCATCGCCCTGGCCGTCCGCCTCGACTCGCGCGGGCCGATCCTCTACCGCCAGGTCCGCGTCGGCCGCGACGGCAAGCACTTCTCGATCTTCAAGTTCCGGTCGATGGTCGTCGACGCCCACGCCCAGCGCGAGAACCTGCGCGAGCTCAACGTCGCCGGCGACGGCCTCTTCAAGATCGTCGACGACCCGCGCGTGACCCGCGTGGGCCGGATCCTGCGGCGCACGTCGCTCGACGAGCTGCCGCAGCTGCTCAACGTGCTGCGCGGCGAGATGAGCCTCGTGGGGCCCCGTCCGCTGGTCGTCGACGAGGACGCCCAGGTCCTCGGCCTCGATCGCAGCCGCCTGCACCTGACGCCGGGCATGACGGGCCCTTGGCAGGTCATGGGGATGCGCGTGCCGATGCAGGAGATGGTCAGCATCGACTACGTCTACGTGGCGAACTGGTCGCTGTGGCTGGACCTGAAGCTGCTCGTGCGGACGGTCCGCCACGTGCTGCGCCGCGGCAACGTCTGAACGGCCACCGACCCTGGGTGTTCACGCTCGGAGAGGATGAGATTCGGGCCGTTCTGCTCTTCCGCCGGGAGGTGGGTGACGATGGGGGGTACACGACAACCCCATGGAGAGGCTCGGTCACCCCACATGCTGCTGATCGCCCTGGCGCTCGTCGCCGCGCTGTGGGTTGCCGTCGTGACGGTCGTCATCGCCGTCTGCGTCGGTGCCGCCCGCAGCGACCGGGTGCTCTTCGCCGCCGCGCGCCGCGAGCGCGCGCATCCGGCGCGCGAGGCCCTGCGCCTCATCGCCTGACCGGCGCCGCGGCGCCGCGGCGCTCGCAAGCTCCGGGGCTCGGGCCGCGTTGATGGGCATGGTGCAAGCACGCCGCCGGCGGGTTCTCGCCGTCGCGTCCAGCGGTGGTCATTGGGTGCAGCTGCGCCGCCTGGAGCCCGCGTTCGCCGGCCACGACGTCGCGTACCTCACGACGGACGCCGGCCATCGCGACGAGGTCGCGCCGCGGCGCTTCTACACGGTCGCCGACGGCAACCGCTCCAACAAGCTCGCGCTGCTGCGCAGCCTGCTGAAGATCGTGTGGGTGCTCGCGCGCGAGCGGCCCGAGGTGGTGGTCTCCACGGGCGCCGCGCCCGGCTATCTCGCCATGCGCGTCGCCAAGCTCATGCGCGCCCGGACGGTCTGGATCGACAGCGTCGCCAACGTCGAGGAGCTGTCGCTGTCGGGAAGGATGGCCGCGTCGCAGGTCGATCTCTGCCTGACGCAATGGCCGCACCTCGCGGGCGACTCGGTCCGCTACGAGGGGGCGGTCCTGTGATCTTCGTCACCGTGGGCACGCAGCTCCCGTTCGACCGGCTCATCGCCACGGTCGACGCGTGGGCCGCGACCCGGCCCGACGCCGACGTCTTCGCGCAGATCGGCCCTTCGCCGCTGACGCCGCGCCACCTCCGCCACGCCGCCTTCGTCGACCCGGCCGAGTGCCGCGCCCGCATGGCCGAGGCCGATGCCGTCGTCGCGCACGCGGGGATGGGCACGATCCTCGGCGCGCTCGAGCTCGGCAAGCCGCTGCTCATCCTGCCGCGGCGCGCCGCGCTGGGCGAGCACCGCAACGACCACCAGGTCGCCACCGCGCAGCGCTTCGCCGATCGTCGCGGCGTCCGGGTGGCGTTCACCGAGAGCGACCTCGTCGGTGAGCTCGAGGGCCTCGACGAGCTCGAAGCCCACGAGCGGCTCGGCCCCTTCGCGTCCGAGCGCCTCATCGGCGCGCTGCGGACGTTCCTCGACGGCGCGCCCGTCGCCGCGCCGCGCGGCTGAGCCGGCGGCCCGCCGGCTCAGGTGGTCGCGGCCGCGGCGCCGTCGGGCGTCGCGAGGATCCCCATGCCGTAGCCCGACTCGGGGTCCGTGATGCGCGCGACGGCCTCGGCGCGCGAGCGCGCGTCGAGCTTGCGGAAGGCCGACGAGAGGTGCGTCTTGACCGTGCTCTCGGCCAGGAACAGCCGATCGGCGATCTCGCGGTTGGTGAGGCCGAGCACGACGAGCCCGATGATCTCGCGCTCGCGGTGCGACAGCGGGCGCGGGGCGATCTGGCGACCCAGCACCGTCGGGACGGCAAGCTGCCCCGCGAGCATCGCCCGCGCCGTCGCGACCAGGGCGATCGCCAGGTCGCCGGCCAGGAGCAGGCCGCGCGCGCCGGCGACCAGCGCGCGCCGCAGGGAGGCGTTGGAGGCGTCGTCGGGGACGACGGCGAGGATCTGCAGGTCGGGGTGGCGCTCGGCGAGCCGCGCGATGGTGCTGATCGACGCCGGGTCGGCCGTCTCGAGCGCGACGACCGCGAGGGCCGCCGTCTCCAGGCCGTCGGCGATCGCGAAGCCGGCGTCGGCGAGCAGCACGGCGGCGGCGCCGAGAAGGTCGGGCGCGCCCGTGATCGCCACCGCGGTCGCGTCGCGGGACCGCGTCTGGTCGAGGCTCACCGGCTCCATGGGGGAAGAACGTCCCGAAACCCCGTCGCCTTCCGCGTGCGCCCCGATCACGACGACCGCCCCGCGAGGACCGGCACGTGCCGGGTGACCCGCCGCACGGCGCCGGAGGGCACCACGCGCGCCACGAGCGCGGCGAGGTCCTGCCATGCCGCGGGGCACCAGCGCCGCAGCGCCGCCGCGTAGGCGGCGCCCGCGGCGAGGCCGACGACCAGCAGGTGCACCGGCGCCGGCGCATGGTTGTGGCCCAGCAGCAAGCTGAGCGGCACCGCCACCGCGACGAGCGCCACGCAGCCGGTGACGCCGGCACGCAGGTCGGCCCACAGGAAGCGCAGGACCGGCTCGTCGCGGCCCTGCAGCATCACCTGGTAGGCGACGACGAGGAACACGGCGTGGCTGGAGACCGCGGCGATGCTCACGCCGGTCAGCCCCCAGCGCGACCCGACGAGCACGGCGCCGATATAGAAGACGAAGTGGGCCACGCCGTAGCCGAGGAGGGCGCGGGCCCGGCCGGCGGCCATGAGCACGCTGCCGACGGCGTCGATGACGACGCTCGACGCGCCCGCGCCGGCCAAGATCTGGGTGGGGAGCACCGCCGGCTGCCACTCGGAGCCGAACGCCCACGGGATCAGCGTCGGGGCGAGCACGACCAGGCCCGACAGCATCGGGAACGAGACGACGGTCAGCAGCTGCACCATGCGTCCGCGCATCGCGAACATCTCGGCCGTGCCGGCGGTGCGGGCCAGGACGGGGAAGGCCATCTGCGCCATGACCGAGCTGATCTTGGACTGGTACTCGACCGCCAGCTGGTAGCCGCGCCAGTAGAAGCCGGCCTGCGCCGAGCCGAGGCGCGCGCCGACGATCGCGTAGTCACCGTTGCGGAAGCCCGCCCAGCAGAAGCACGCCAGCGACGCCGGGCCGCCGTAGTGCAGCAGCTCGCGGATGGCCTTCCCGCGCCAGCGCGGGAGCGGCACGGGCCGGAACGCCACGCCGAGGACGGTGACGGCGAGCATGCCCGCCAGCCCGCCGAGGACCAGCGCGGAGGCGTCGAGCCCGAACGCGGCCGCGAGCACGATGCTCACCACCGCCCGGGCCAGGCTCTGGGCGAACGTCAGGATCGAGAGCCGGCGGAAGTCGAGGTCGCGCCGCAGCATCGCCATGGGGATCGCGACGATCGCGCCGAGCACGAACCACGGGGCGGTCAGCGCGAGGAGCGTCGCGGTCTCCGCGCCGAAGATCGGGCGGACGACGAGCTCGGCCAGCACGAGCGTGAGCGCCGTCAGGCCCAGCGCCGAGACCAGCGCCACCGCCAGGCCGCCCTGGAGGTGCTCGCGCTCGACCTCGGCGCGCTGCACGATCGAGCTGGCCACGCCCTCGCTGGGGACGTTGACGGCCAGCTCCTGGACGATCACGGCGATCGCGAACATGCCGAACGCCTTGGGCGGGATCAGGTGGGCCAGCACGACCATCGAGCCGAGGAGCAGGATCTCCGTGGCCAGCCGCCCGAGGGCCATCCATCGCAGGCCGGCTGCGGTCGTCCGGGTCAGCTCCTCGTTGGTGCGCGCGTCGGTCACGGCCGGCGCTGCGTGCTGACGGGACAGGTCACAGCCCTTACAACGGCCCGGCCGAACCCGGGCTTGCGTGCGCCTGTGAGAAAGACCGGGGCCGTTGGAGGCGTTGGTGCGGAAGATGGCCTTCCTGCAGTCCGTGCGGCGCACGCACCTCATCGCGGTCCTGCTGCTCAGCGCGGTCGCCGGGATCGTCGCCGCCGGCGTCAACACCGGGCGGATCCAGCTCTCGCCGCCGGGGCTCGGCCCGGGGGATCTCTCGACGTCCGCGGCGGTGACCCACGTCATGGTCGACGTGCCCGGTCCCGGCCGGTCCGTGGTCCAGAAGCGGGCGCTGCCGCAGCATCTGTACGGCCTGGTCAAGCACACCGAGCTGCTCGGCCGCGTGCTGGTCAGCCAGCCGGTGCTCGACGACATCGCGCACCGCATGGGCATCCCGGCCGACCGGCTCTCCGGCCTCGGGCGGACCACGGCCGACGTGCCGCTGGCGCTCTCGGAGCCGGTCAGCGAGCGGCGTGCGAGCGACATCCGCGACTCCCGCGCGCCGTACCGGCTGGAGGTGGAGGGCCGGCCGACGACGCCGGTGCTCGACGTCTACGCCCAGGCGCCGACGACGCCGGAGGCCGAGCAGCTGGCCAACGTCGCGTTCGCCGCGCTGCAGCAGTACGTCGACACGCTGGGGACGGCGAACGGCACGGCCGCCGACACGCTGGTGCGGCTGCGTCAGCTCGGCGTCGCCCGCGGCGGGGTCGTCAACGGCGGCGACGCGATGACGATCGCCGCGCTGACGTTCCTCACCGCCTTCGTCCTGTGCTGCACGCTGCTGCTCGGGCTCCTGCGGCGCCGCGCCCGCCGGCGGGGCGAGCTGCCGCTTCCCGCTGCGCCGGCGCCGGGCCCGGCCGAGCCCACCGACATGTGGCCGCACACCACGCGGATGCTCCCGTGGATGCTCGCCGGGTTCATCGCCCTGCTGTGGCTGCTGCCGTTCAACTCGACGACCCTGAACATGTCGGCGCCGATCGAGCTGCGCCTCGACCGGCTCGTGCTGCCGTTCATCCTCGGGCTGTGGGTGCTGGCGATCGCGGCCGGCGGTCGCGGTGCCCCGCGCTGGCGCTGGAGCATCGTGCACACCGCGCTCTGCACGTTCCTGCTCGTGGCCTGCCTCAGCGTCGTGCTCGACGCGCGCTACCTCAACCACACGCTGGAGATCGGCCTCGCGGTCAAGAAGCTGCCGCTGCTCATCTCCTACGTCCTGATGTTCATCGTGGTCGCCAGCGCCGTCCGCCGTGGGGAGGTGCGGGCGTTCCTGACCTACAGCCTCGCCATGGCCGTGATCACCGCGCTCGGGATGATCATCGAGTACCGGTTCAAGCAGAACCTCTTCTACTCGTGGACCGACAAGGTGCTGCCGTCGGTGTTCAGCGTCGACGGCCAGCTCGACGCGAGCGCGGTCGACGAGCTCGGTCGCCGGATCGTCCGCGGGCCGGCCGAGGCGCCGCTGGAGGCCGTCACGATGCTCACGATGGCGCTGCCCATCGCGGTCGTGCGGCTCATGCAGCCCGGGACGTGGCTCAAGCGCCTGGCCTACGCGATCGCGATCGGCGCGATCGTCGCCGCGACGTTCGCCACCTACCGCAAGAGCGCGCTGCTGGCGCCGGTGTCGGTGATCCTGACCCTGGCGTACTTCCGTCGTCGCGAGCTGCTGCGGCTCGCGCCGCTCGGCCTGGTGCTGCTCGTGCTGGTCAGCGTGCTGTCGCCGGGGGCCATCGCGTCGACGCTGTCGCAGTTCACCCGCTCGGACCGCAGCGACGTGTCGACGGTCAGCGACCGTGCCTCCGACTACGACGCCGTGCGCCCCGACGTCTTCAGCCACTTCGCGTTCGGGCGCGGGATCGGGACGTACAACCACGTGGACTACCGGATCCTCGACTCGGACGTCCTGGGCACGACGATCGAGATCGGCGTCGTCGGGCTCATCGCGTACCTGCTGATCCCGCTGTCGGTGATCGTCGCGGCGCGCAAGAGCATCCGCCGCCGGGACGCCGAGCGCTCGCCGGTCACGCTCATGGGCGCGGCGTGCGCGGTGGCGTTCCTCGTCGTCTCGTTCCTCTTCGACGTGATGTCGTTCCCGCACGCCGGCTACATCTTCCTCTACGTCGCAGCCCTCATGACGGTCACGCTGGACCGCCGGGGGGACGCCGCCGAGCCGACCGACGAGCGCGGCGCGAGCCGCGCG
>JAOPZP010000329.1 GCA_025964055.1 Conexibacter sp. | reverse complement strand
GCGTGTTCGTATCCATATTCCCGGAAGATTTGGCTGCGTAGAGCCAAATGTCGCCCGAGGCGGTGCACGCGATCTTGCAGGGCTCCCGCCCTAGACCGTCGACCCGAGCGACGCCCAGACCTCGAGCTTGGTCTGCACGCGCCCGAGCACGTCGGTCGTGAACTCGGTCGTGCCGGCGCCGCCGCCGAGGTCGGGCGTGCGGACGCCGGAGCCGACCGCCTCCAGCACCGACTCGTAGATCGCGCGCGACGCGCGGTCGGCGCCCTCGAAGCCCCTGTCGGACGCGTAGTTGAGCACCGCGCCGCACGCCAGGATCATCGCCATCGGGTTGGCTACGTCCTTGCCCAGCAGCGCGGGGGCCGTGCCATGCGGTGCCTCGGCCATCGCCACCTGGGTGTTGAAGTTGTCGTCGAAGGCCAGCAGCACGGACTCGGCGCCGGCGATCGAGCCGAACATGGGCATCACGAGGTCCGAGAGGCAGTCACCGTCGCGGTTGAGCGCGGGGATGACGAGCGGGCTGTCGGCGGCGCCGGACACGAGTCCGGCGTAGGTCGCATCGATCAGCACCGGCTGGTACCAGACGTCGGGATGGCGCTGCGCCGCGGCGTCCATCTCCTCCTTGAGCATTCCCTCGTACACGGGGGAGACTGTCCACTTCGGACCGCCGTAGACCTTTCCGCCCATCTTCTGCGCCGTGCGGAACGCGTACTCGGCGACCGCGCGGCACGTGCCGCGCGAGATCTTCTCCGTGCGGTAGGCGATCTCGTCGTGGGAGCCGTCCTCGCCCTCGCGCCACTGCTCGGCGCCGTAGGCGTCGTCGACGGCCATGCGGACGACCGAGATCGGGAGGTAGACGCCGGCCACCGGCGTCACGCCGGGGATGCGGCGACCCGTGCGGATGATGACCTTGCCGTCGACGCCCTCGCGCACGATGCGGTTGGGCGAGCCGACGTCGTCCTTGCCCTCGGGCGTGATCGTCGCGGCCTTGATCCCAAGCCCCGATTCGCGCATCGCGCGCGCGGCGTCCTCGACGACCTGGTTGCCGGTCTCGCGGCGCTTCGCCAGCGACAGGTCGTAGCGGTCGAGCTCGACGGGGAGGCCGACGACCTCCGGATCGAGGACCCGGAGCGCCTGCTCGAGCAGCTCCTGGCCGGTCTCGTCGCCTTCGAGGATGGTGATCGTCAGGGGTGTGGTGGCCACGCCTGCAAGGTAGCCCGTCGCGCCACGACGCGGCGCTTCGCACCATGCCGCGTCCCCTCGCGCGCCAACCGCCGGCTCCGTCGCGGCGACCGTCTACGCTTCCACGCACCGATGGCCGAGCAGTGCACCTGGTGCGGGACCGCGGTCGACGCCGACGACGGGTTTCGGGTGGCCGAGCCCGAGAGCGAGCGCCGCGCCGTCTTCTGCCGGCTGGAGCACGTCGTCCCGTGGATCATGCAGGGCGCCCACTGGGAGCCGGGCCGGATCGTCGCCTCCGGCGAGCCCGACGACGCGCTCGGCCGCTGCGCCCTGTGCGGCGACCGCCTCGGCGACGCGCGCGTGCTCGTCGTCCGCCATCGCGATCACCACCGCATCGGCGACGCGTTCTGCCGCATCGACCACCTGCTCGACTGGGCCAAGGGCGGCGGGCGCTACAAGGCGGCTTCGTAGGACGCCGCGTGCGCGGCGGGGCGCAGCGTCCGCCACCGCGTCGCAGCGAGCAGCGCGCTCAGCCCGGCGCCGCCCGCGCTCACCAGGAACGCCGTCTGCCAGTCGACCGACTCGACGATCGCGCCCGCGAGCCAGTTGCCGAGCGCCAGGCCGACGACCAGCGCTGTGATCGGCCAGGTGTAGGCCTCGGTCTCGGCGCCCTCGGGGGCCACGTCGCCGGCGATCTGGTTGCCGGCCGTGAGCGTCGGCGCGATGCAGACGCCGGCCAGCAGCGCCAGCGGCACCATGACGCCGATCGACGGCGCCAGCGCCAGCGGCAGGTAACCGATCGGCAGCAGCGCCGCCAGGCGCGCGTATCGCCGGCCCGGCGAGCCGGTCCAGTGCCGGGCGCCGTACAGCAGGCCACCGACCGCGCTGCCGGCCGACCACACGGCCATCAGCACGCCGCCGATCTCGCGGCTGCCGTGCGCCTCGCTGAACGCGGGCAGCGTCACCTCCATCGCCCCGAAGCAGAAGCCCATCGGCAGGGTGACGAGCACGAGCGTCCGGATCCCCGGCGAGCGCAGCGCGCCGAGCGCGCCGTGGCTGCCGGCGTGCTCGGAGATCTCCCAGGTCCGCACCGGCTCCTGCACCAGGAACAGCGCCAGGCCGCCGAGCAGCAGCACGGGGGAGAGCAGCAGCGCGGCCGCCGGGTCGACCAGCGCCGACAGCAGTGCCGTGATCAGCGGCCCGATCACGAAGACGAGCTCGATCAGCACGCCGTCCAGCGCCAGCGCCGTCGCCAGCAGGCCCGGATCCTCGTCGCGGAGGATGCGCGGCCACAGCGAGCGCGAGATCGATCCCAGCGGCGGGATGAACGCGCCCGCCGCGACCGCCAGCAGCGCGAGCACGCCCAGCGGCGCGTCGCCCAGGCCGAGCACCACCAGCCCGACCATCGCCACCGCGTGCAGCACCGACAGGGGCAGCACCACGCGCGCCAGCCCGCGCGCGTCGATCAGCCGCCCGATGATCGGCGACGAGAGTCCGAGCGCGAACCCGAACGCCGCGGCGACCACTCCGGCCGACGCGTAGGAGCCGGTGTGCTCCCGCAGGAACAGGACGATCGCCAGGCCGTTGATGCCGACCGGCAGCCGGGCCGGCAGCTCGGCGATCAGGAGCGCTCGCGCATGCGGCGCGCGGAGCACCCGCGCGTACCGCTCACGCGCGGCCATCTCAGGCGGGGTCGGGCTCCGGCGCGCCGGCCTCGGCGCTCTTGCCGTGCAGCTCGAGCTCGTCGGCCCGCTCCTCCAGCGCGCCGATGACGAACGCCAGGTGCTCGTCGAAGTCCACGCCGAGCTCCTCGGCGCCCTGGCGCACCTCGTCGCGGTTGACCGCGGCGGCGAACGCGACGGTCTTCAGCTTCTTCTTGACCGACTTGGGCGTCATCCCGTGGATGCCCTCGGGACGCACGTAGGCGCAGGCGACGATGAAGCCCGACAGCTCGTCGACGGCGAACAGCGTCTTGGCCATCGGCGTCACCCGCGGCACGTCCAGGAAGGTCGCGTGACCCGCGATCGCCTCGACGATCTCGGGATCGGCGTCGCGCTCGCGGAGGTGGCGCATGATCGTGCGGGGATGGCCGTTGACGGCGTCGTCCATGTCCGGGAAGCGCTCGTAGTCGGCGTCGTGGAGGAGGCCGGCGACCGCCCACGCCTCCTCGTCGGCGCCGAGCTTGCGGGCGTAGCCGACCATGGCCGCCTCCACCGCCAGGCAGTGGCGCCGCAGCGACGGCGATTGCACCCATTCTGCGAGGAGGTCCCAGGCCTCCACGCGCGAAACCTGCGAGGACATGGCTGTTACCCTAGCCCAGCGCTCGTCCGCCGCTTCGGCAAGCACACGCGGGCGCTTCGACCGTATGGAGAAGTTCCTCATCGACGGCGGCGTTCCGCTCTCGGGCACCGTCGTGCCCGCCGGCAACAAGAACGCCGCCCTTCCCTGCCTGGCCGCCACCGCCCTCACCGCGGAGGAGGTCGTCGTGCGCAACGTGCCGCGCATCCGCGACGTGCACTCGATGCTCGACCTGCTCGAGCACCTCGGGGCGAGCGTGGAGTGGCGCGGCGAGCACGAGGTGGCGATCTGCGCGGCCGGCATCACCGCCGACTCCTACGTCGATCCCCATCTGTCCTCGCGCATCCGCGCGTCGTTCCTGCTCGCGGGCCCGCTGCTGGCGCGCTTCGGGCGCGCGGACATGCCGCCGCCCGGCGGCGACGTGATCGGCCGCCGCCGCCTGGATCCGCACCTCGACGCGTTCCGCGCCCTCGGCGCGGAGGTCGAGCGCCACGACGCCTCGAGCCTCGTGCTGGTCGGCCGCCTCCGTGCCGGCGAGGTGTTCATGGACGAGCCCTCGGTGATGGGGACCGAGAACGCGCTGCTGGCCGCGGCGCTGACGCCCGGCGAGACCTACATCGGCAACGCGGCGTCCGAGCCCCACGTCGTCGACCTCGCGCGCATGCTGGTCAAGATGGGCGCCGACATCCGCGGCATCGGCTCCAACGTCCTGCACGTCACGGGCGCCACCGAGCTCGGCGGCACCACGCACGACATCGGTCCCGACCACATCGAGATCGGGTCGTTCATGGCCATGGCCGGCATGACCGGCGGCGAGATCCGCATCAAGGACACCGAGCCCGACGACCTGCGGATGATCCGCCTGGTCTTCAAGCGGATCGGGCTGGAGAGCGTGATCGACGGCGCCGACGTGATCGTCCCCGGCGAGCAGAAGCTCGTCGTCGCGCGCGACATGGGCGAGCACACCAGCAAGGTCCAGGACGGGCCGTGGCCGGCGTTCCCCGCCGACCTGACCTCGATCGCCGTCGCACTGGCCACCCAGAGCGAGGGCGAGGTCCTCGTCCACGAGTGGATGTTCGAGTCGCGCCTGTTCTTCTGCGACAAGCTGATCTCGATGGGCGCCAACATCTTCATCGCCGACCCGCACCGCGCGCTGGTCAACGGGCCGCGCCGCCTGCGAGGCGCCCGCGTCGAGTCGCCCGACATCCGCGCCGGCATGGCCGTGCTCCTCGCGGCGCTCACCGCCGACGGCCGCACCGAGATCGGCAACATCCGCCAGATCGATCGCGGCTACGAGCGCATCGACGAGCGGCTGCGGGAGCTTGGGGCGCGGATCGAGCGGGTTGCGGAGCAGCCTGCGCTGGCGTAGTCGAGCTGCCGCCGGCGCTGCTCGCGCTGGCGTAGTGCCAGGCAGGATCCCTGCGTGCTGACGGGTCTCGTAGGCTGCGGGACCCGATGATCCACCCGATTCCCAACGGGACGCGCGACGTCCTGCCCGATGAGATGCGCGAGCTGCGCGCCATCACCGAGGCCATGCGCGCGGTGTTCGAGCGCCGGGCCTACGGCGAGGTCTGGACGCCGACGATCGAGTTCGAGGACGTGCTGCGGCGCGGCGAGACGGGCGTCGACCCGGCCTACCGCGTCTTCGACGACCACGGCCACGTGATGGCGCTGCGGCCCGACATGACCGTGCCGATCGCCCGCGTCGTCGCCGCGCGCTACGCGACCGCCGAGCCGCCGCTGCGCTTCTCGTACTTCGCCCACGCCTACCGCGGCGTGCGCCCGCACCGCGGCCAGATGCGCGAGTTCCTGCAGGCCGGCATCGAGCTGGTCGGCGCGCCCGGGCCGCACGGCACGGTCGAGGCGCTCAGCGTCCTCTGCGAGGCGCTGGACGCGGTCGGCCTGAAGGGCTACCGGATCGCGCTGGGCTCCGCTTCGTTGTACCCGGCCTTGATGGACACCTTCGGCGTGCCCGCCGACGTGCGCGAGACGCTGCTGGCCGCGCTGGCCGCCCGCGACTTCGTCCGGCTCGAGACGCAGGTCGCGACCCACGGGCTCGACGACGCGCTCGTGCGCGTGCCGCAGCTGCGCGGCGGCCGCGAGGTGCTCGACCAGATCACCGGCGGCGAGGCCGACGGGCTGAGCGCGATCCTCGCCGACCTGCCCGAGCACGTCTCCTCGCGGGTCGTCTTCGACCTCGGCCTCGCCCGCGGCCTGGGCTACTACACGGGCGCGGTGTTCGACGTGCTCGACCCCGAGCTCGGCGAGCCGCTGGGCGGCGGCGGGCGCTACGACGACCTGCTCGGCCGCTTCGGCCGGCCGCTGCCCGCGGTCGGGTTCGCGCTGCACGTCGACCGGCTGCATCTCGCGCTCGCCGGAGAGGAGGCGGCCGCATGACTCGCGCAGAGCGCTCGCATGCGGGGCGGCCGGGGGGCAATCATGAGCAGTAGTCCTACCTTGACCATCGCGGTCCCGCGCGGCGCGCTGATGCGCGACACGCTCGACCTGCTCGACGGCGTCGGCATCGACACCTCCGAGGTGCGGGCCAACGACCGCAAGCTGCTGTTCGGCGACGTCGGCATCGTGACGATGCGCCCGTCGGACGTGCCGACCTACGTCGAGGCCGGGGCCGCCGACGTGGGGATCACGGGCAAGGACGTGCTCACCGAGCAGGACGAGCGCGAGGTCGTCGAGCTGCTCGATCTCGGGTATGGCCCCTGCCGCATGATCCTCGCGACCGTCGCCGGCGAGCCCGACCCGGCCGCCGAGGCGCTGCGGCGCCTCGGGGTGATGCGCGTCGCGACCAAGTACTACCGGATCGCCGCCCGGTACTTCGAGGCGACGGGCCGCCAGGCGGAGATCGTGGAGGTCAAGGGCTCGGTGGAGCTCGCGCCGCTCACCGGTCTGGTCGAGGCGATCGTCGACCTCACCGCCACCGGCACGACGCTGCGCGAGAACGGCCTGGTCATCCGCGAGGAGATCATGGTCTCGACCGCGCGGCTGATCGCCAACCCGGTGGCCCACAAGCTGAAGTCCGCGGCGATCGACACGCTGGTGGCGCGGATGCGCGGGCAGCTGCCGGCGGTGCCGGCATGAACGTCGAGCGCCTGGACTTCGACGGCGACGCGGACAGCACCGCCGACGCCGTGCGCGCGCTCGCGCCGGCCGGCGTGTCGGTCTCCGGAACCGTGAGCGAGATCGTCGCGTCGATCCGCACGCGCGGCGAGCAGGCGCTGCTCGAGTACGTGGAGCGCTTCGACGGCGTGACCGGTCCGCTGCGCGTCGAGCAGGCCGAGCTCGACGAGGCGCTGGAGCGGCTCGACCCCGAGGTCC
>JAOPZP010000253.1 GCA_025964055.1 Conexibacter sp. | reverse complement strand
GTGGCGCGCCACGCTCGCGACCCGCGTCGCCGCGCCTGGCCGCGCCACCAGGAAGCCCTCGGCCACGAGCTGCGCGTAGGCCTCGACGACCACCCCGCGCGAGACGCGCAGCTCGGCGGCGAGCGCGCGCGTCGAGGGCAGCGGCGTGCCGGCGTGTAGCGCGCCGCGGCGGATCCCGTCGCGCAGCTGGCCTTCGAGCTGCTCGCGCAGCGGGCGGTCGCCGGTGCGGTCGATCGTCACCAGGAGATCGAGGCCGAGGTGCTCTGCGGGCGTCACCCGCCGCACTCTGACACCGAGCCGCCACACCGGAAGTCCGATTTTCGGCCGCAGCGCTTGAGGCCGTCCACCGCTCGCGATACGTTGGACCGGTCACTATCTCCCACACAGGAGGCATGCCGATGGCCATTCACCTGACGCCGACCGAACTCGCCCGCGAGTCCGGACTCGAACGGCGCGACGTCATCGCCAAGTGCATGGAGCTCGGCGTCCCGATCTTCCAGGGACGCATCGACAAGACCCTCTTCCTCGCGTCGCTGCAGGACGCCGGAACGGTCCGCCAGATGCCCGCGGAGGCCACGGCCTAAGCGGCCTGCAGATGCCGCTCGCGCGCCGGGCGCGCGGACCTTAGACTCCTCCGCTGACAGGCTGTCAACGCAGCAGGAGGAGGAGCAATGGAGGCTGGCACCACGCCCGCCCGCAGCACCGGGTCGACGACGATCGCCGATCTGGGTGCGCGCGCAGCGGAGACCTTCGGCGACCAGGTCGCCATCAAGCACAAGGTCGACGGGGCGTGGCTCGACGTCACCTTCGGCCAGATGGGCGAGATCGTCGACGAGATCGGCCTCGGCCTCATCGCGCTCGGCCTGCAGCCCGGCGAGCGCGTCTCCATCCTCTGCAACACCCGCCCGGAGTGGACCTACGCCGACTTCGCCATCTCGAGCGCCGGCGGGGTCGTCGTCCCCATCTACCCGACCAACTCCGCGGAGGAGTGCGAGTGGGTGGCCGGCAACTCCGAGTCGGTCTTCGTGGTCTGCGAGGACGCCGAGCAGGTCGCCAAGATCACCGCTGTCCGCGAGCGCCTGCCGCAGCTGCGCAAGGTCGTCGTCATCGACCCGTCGGGCGACGTCGGCGACGCGATCTCCCTGGACGACGTCCGCAGCCGCGGCAACCGCCGCAACGTCGCGACGCTCCGCGACCGCACCGCCGCGGTCGGCCCCGAGGACCCGTTCACCTTCATCTACACATCGGGCACCACGGGGCCGCCGAAGGGCTGCGTCCTGACGCACGGCAACTACCGCTCCGTGCTCGACATGGTCGGCCGGAAGGGCCTGTTCGGCGAGGGCGAGGACCTCGTCTACCTCTTCCTCCCGCTGGCGCACGCGTTCGCGCTGCTCATCCAGCTGGCAGCCGTCGACCGCGGCACGGCCATCGCCTACTACGGCGGCGACACGAAGGCGATCGTCGGCGAGCTCATGGAGGTCAAGCCGACCTACCTGCCGTCGGTGCCCCGCATCTTCGAGAAGCTCTACACGCTGGCCGGCCAGCAGCTGACGCCCGAGGAGCTCGAGACGATCCGGACCGTGGGTGGCGCCATCAAGGACCTCGAGGTCCAGGGCGAGCCCGTGCCCGACGCGCTGCGCGAGCAGTTCGCCGAGCTGCAGCCCAAGGGCGACTTCGTCAAGGGCCTCTTCGGTGGGCGCCTGCGCGAGGCCGTCACCGGCGCCGCGCCGATCGCCAAGGAGATCCTGGAGTTCTTCTGGGGCTGCGGGATCCCGGTGCTGGAGGGCTACGGGATGACCGAGACCTCGACGGTCGCGACCAGCTCGCGCCCCGAGGACCACAAGTTCGGCACGGTCGGCAAGCCGCTGCCCGGCGTCGAGGTCAAGATCGCCGAGGACGGCGAGCTGCTGCTGCGCGGAGCCAACATCTTCGGCGGGTACTACAAGAACGACGATGCGTCCTTCGGGGCCGTCGAGGACGGCTGGCTGCACACGGGCGATCTGGGCTCGGTCGACGACGAGGGCTACGTCTCGATCACCGGCCGCAAGAAGGACATCATCATCACCGCGGGCGGCAAGAACCTCACGCCCGCCAACCTGGAGAACGACCTCAAGCAGACGCGGTGGGTCTCGCAGGCCGTGATGCACGGCGACCGGCGGCCCTACCCGGTCATGCTGATCACGCTCGACGAGGAGGAGATCGTCCCTTGGGCGCAGGGCCAGGGGATCGAGGACACCGCGACGCCGGCGCTGGCGCAGAACGCCGCGGTCCGCGCGCTCATCCAGGCGGAGCTCGACAAGGCCAACGCGAAGTACGCCCAGGTCGAGCAGGTCAAGCGCTTCGCCATCCTCGACCACGACCTCTCCCAGGAGACCGGCGAGCTGACGCCGACGCTGAAGGTCAAGCGCAACGTCGTCAACGAGAAGTTCGCGCCGATCTTCGACGCGCTCTACGAGCGCTGATCGCCGCGGGCGGGCGGGGCGCCGCGCGGGCGCCCCGCCGTCAGCCCTGCCGGCTGGGGTCCAGCGACGGGTCGGCGGTCGCCCGCACCGAGCGGTCGACGTAGTGGATGTGCACGTCGCTGGGACGGGCCAGCAGCTCGCCGACCGACTCGATGTAGCGCGTGTAGCCGGGGGTGCCGTAGTGGGCCTGCATCGCCGCCTCGTCGCGCCAGTGGGTCTGCAGGACGAGCTCGCCGACGTCGCCGTCGACCGGCGCGTAGGCCGACGCGCCCAGGCTGCCGGCCGCGCCGCTGAGCTGTGCTGCGTGCTCGATCAACAGCGCCCGGAGCTCCGCCGCGCGCCCCCCGAGGCCGTGCAGCTCCGCATGGATGAGAACGCTCATGCTGCGCATGTTCGCAGCAGCCGATCACCCGAAAGGGAACGACGGCGTACTCTGTGGTGGTGCGCACAGACCCCACCGACAACGGAGGGCTGTTCGTCGGACGCCGTCCTGGCACGGCGCCGACGAAGTACCGCGCGCTGCCCGAGCGGGGCACCGCCGCACGGCAGCGGACCGACCGCCTGATCGCCCACCTGCTGCTCGGCCTCGAGATCCTCATCAGCCTGCTGTTCTGGGGCCCGATCCCGGCCGGCTCGCTGTGGATCGCCGGCCGTGTCCAGTACTGGACCGACAACGTGGGGCTCGCCATCCTCGTCGCCTTCGCCGTGATGCTCGCGGTCCTCTTCGGCGGCCTCATGCTCCTCAAGCGCATCGACCGCGGCTGGGTGCTGGTGCGCCGCGCGGCCGGGATCGATCAGCGTCAGGGCGTGATGGGCCGCGTGTTCGCGATCACCGCGGCGATCTGCGCGACGATCTTCACCGTCTGGTTCCTGCTCATCAACGGCCCCGGCTCGTCGAGCTTCTCCGGCCAGGGCTGATGGCGCCGCCGCGCAAGGGCCTGCTCGGGTACTACAAGCAGTTCGAGGGGCTGTCGGAGGAGGAGGTCAACGCGAGCCTCCGCGAGGAGGCCGCCGAGCGGCGCGCGAAGGAGCTCGCGCGCCAGGAGCCGCTCGACCTCTCCCGGACGACGTGGCCCGAGTACCCCCACCCGTCGATCGTCAACGCCATCACCTTCGCGGCGCGGCGCGGGCTGCACCGCTACCTCGACCGCTCCAGCGCCGAGCTGCGCTCCGAGCTGGCCCACCGCCACGGCGTGGCCGAGGCGCGCACGGTCGTCGGCGACGGCGTCGCCCAGCTGATCTCCGCGGCGGCGACCGCGCTGCTGGAGCCCGAGGACGAGCTGATCACGCCGTGGCCGTCCTATCCGCTCTACCCCGTCGTCGCCCGCCACGCCCGCGGCCATCCGGTCCCGGTGCCCGGCTTCGGCGTCGACCCGATCCTCTCCGCCGTCAACGACCGCACACGCCTGGTCGCGCTGTGCAACCCGAACGACCCGACCGGCGAGCTGCTCGGCGTCGACGACCTGCGCCGGCTGCTCACCGCGCTCCCCGAGCGCGTGGTCGTCCTGCTCGACGAGGCGCTGCGCGACTTCGCCGACGCCGAGGAGCTCGACGCGACGCTCGCGCTGCTGGACGAGTTCCCGCGCCTGATCGTCTTCCGGACGTTCTCCAAGGCGTGGGGCCTGGCCGGGCTGCGCTGCGGCTACGCGCTCGGCGGCCCCGGCTCGGAGCCGCTGCTCGAGCAGCTCGCGCCGGAGCTGGGCGTCAACGAGCTGGCGCAGGCCGGCGCGCTGGAGGCGGTCCGCTCCGGCACCGCGCGCGTGCAGGCGCGACGCGCGGCCGTCGCGCAGCAGCGCTCCGCGGTGACCGCCGCTCTGCGCGAGCGCGGCGTCGAGGTGGGCCTATCGCAGGCCAACGTCCTCTGGGTTCCCGCCTCCGGCCCGCACGGCGCCGCCGACCTGGCGACCGCGCTGGGCCGCGCCGGGATCGTCGTGCAGTCCGGCGCCGGCGTCGGCGCCCCGGACCGCGTGCGCATCACCGTGCCGCACCGTCTGGAGCACGCCGAGCGCTTCCTGCGCGCATGGGATGCCGTTGGCGGGTAGACCCAGGACATGCTCATTGCCGGCGTCATCGCGCTCTGCATCGTCCTGCTGATCCTCGCCTTCCTCGCGCCGCGGCTGTCGCGCCACCCGCAGAACGGTGCCAACAAGGCGTTCGGCTTGGGCGCGCGCGGTGGCAGCAAGGCGCCGGGCAAGCTGGGCAAGTGGTTCTCCAAGCCGTTCCGCACCAGTCAGAAGGCCGTCAACCGCAGCGCCCAGGCCGGCCGCCGCGGGCGCGGCAAGATGCCGCTCTAGTCGGGCGCCTCAGCGCCGGGCGGCGATGCGCACGCTGCGCGACGTGCCGCGCACGTGCGCGCCACCGTCGTGGGCCAGGCCCACGGTCCGGACGACGATCGCGCTGCGGCGCGAGCGCAGTGTGATCGTGTAGGTCCCGTCGGCGGCGGTCTGCGCGCGGCGCAGCGGCACCCAGGCGCCGCCGGTGCCCTGGCGCTGCAGCGCCGCGACGCCGCCGGGCGTGGCCGGCGTCAGCCGTCCGGTGATCACGACGCTCCCGTCGGCCCGCCGGCTCACGGAGCGGATGCCGGTGCGCACCGCGCTGCGGATGACGACGATCGGGCTCAAGATCGATGGCGCGCCGTCGGCGATCACGATCGCCCGCGTGGTCGTCGTGACCAGCGGCAGCGTGAACGTGTAGCCGCCGCTGCTCGTGGTCTTCAGCGCGCTGCCCGCGTCGGCGAACGGCGAGCTGAACGGGAACGCGGTCGTCTGGAGGCGCACGCGGACGCCGGACTTGCGGGAGCCGCCGAGCGTGCCCGACAGCTTGACCGGGCGGCCGTAGACCACCGGGTTGGCGTCGGCGGCCAGGGTCGCCGACGTCGGCGTCGTGCCGGCCACGACCGAGCGGTCACCGCCGCGCGTGAGGCCGGCGGAGTTCGAGGCGACGAGGCGGTAGTGGTAGCGCGTGCCGGGGCTGAGGCCCTCGATGCGCGCGGCGACCGAGACGCCGCGCGTGCCCGCGCCGGCGTCGGCGGACGGCGTGTTCGCACCGTACTTGGTGCTCGTGCCGTACTCGAAGTGGTAGGTCGTCGCCGCGCTGTGCGGGGTGATCGCGCCCGTCAGCGTGGCCGCCGACGGCGTGACGTCGCGGGCGGTGCCGGTGGTGACCGCCGGGCGCGTCGGGACGACCGGGGCCGCGGCCGTCGTGAGGGTCGCGTCGGCGCCCGTGACGGTCCCGCCGTCGCTGGTGGCCACGACGCGGAAGTGGTACGTCGTCCCGGCGGTGAGGCCCTGCACCGGGATCTCGACCGGGACCTCGGCGGTGCCCGCACCGGCGTCCTTGGTGGTGGACTGCAGCCCGTAGGCGGCGCTCGTGCCGAGGTCGAAGCGCACGCTCGTCGCGCTGCCCTTCGGGTTGACCTTGGCGGTCAGCGTGGCCTGGGTCTGGCCGACGTCCTTGGCGGGCGCGGTGTCGGCCAGCGGCGGGTCGGCGGCCAGCGCGACGGCCGCGCAGAGCGAGCCGGCGAGGAGCACGGTGGACAGCAGGACGATGAATCGGCGCATGCGCCCCTCCAAGCACGCCGAACCCGCCGAAGTTGCGGCGTGCGCTTACGCCCCGGAGTCCGACTGGCGCAGCAGGCTCCCAGTCGTCGAGACGACCTACGCCCCGGAGTCCGACTGCCGCAGCAGCGTTCCGGTCGTCTGCTCCAGGATCTTGCGCCACGCCCGCGTCTTCTCCTGCTCGGCGGCGAAGTGCTTGACGACGTTGCGCACCCGCGTGGCGGAGATCTCGATGCCGTGGCGGTCGCAGATCGTGCGGAAGTCCTCGTAGTCCTCGGCGAGCTTCAGCGTCACCGACTGGAAGCCGTGGCGGGCGATGTCGACGCGCTTGGTGAAGTTCATGATCGACGTCTGGAACATCAGCTCGTCGTTGGGCTCGGGCTCGATGAGCACGATGTCGACGCCGGGGTAGCGCTCTTCCCAGTGCTTGGCCATCTCGTGCAGGCGCTGGTAGGCCATCAACTTGAACGCCTGGTAGCCGATCTGCGGCAGGCCCATGTCGCTCACGTGGCGCGGCCGCGAGCCCAGCAGCGTGGACTTGCGCTCGGTGAACTCGTTGACGTAGGGCACCAGCGGGTTGACCACGACGATGAACTTCGCCCCGGCCTCGACGGCGATGTCGACGTTGGTGGTCGAGACGATCCCGCCGTCGATCAGCTCGCGGTCGCGGACGCGGACCGGCTTGTAGACCATCGGCAGCGCGGTGGACGCGCGCACCGCGGTCGAGATCGGGACGTCGTCCCACTGGTCGGCGCCGAAGACGATGCGCTCGCACGTGTCGAGGTCGGTCGCCGCGAGGTAGAGCTCGTTCTCCAGCAGGCGGAAGTCGTCGGTGCGGTCGGGATCCGAGAGCACGGTGCGCATGTAGGACTCCAGGCCCGAGCCGGAGTAGACGCCCGACGGCAGGCCCTCGGCGAGGCCGAGCGCGAAGTCCATGATCGAGACCTGGCCGAGCTGCGGGGCCAGCTCGCGCAGCACCGACACGGCCTTCCACGGCAGCCCGAGGCCCTTGCGCGCGTACTCGAGGACGTTGGGCCGCAGGAGCTGGCCGAGGTCGATGTCGCGAAACGGCGTCGGCACCTGCTGGTTGACGACCCGCATCATCTCCTCGGGCGTCACCCCGTTGGCGGTCAGCGCCGCGACGAAGGCGCCGGCGCTCGTGCCGACGTAGACGTCGAACTGGTTGACGGTCCGGTTGACCGAGAGGAGGTCCAGGGCGCGCAGCGCGCCGATCTCGTAGACGCCGCCGGTGAAGCCGCCGCCACCCAGCACCAGGGCGGTCTTGGACCGTCGCGGCCGCCGGCCGCGGGGCCTGCCCGTGGTCGGTGCGGTGGGCTCGAGCTTGACGACCTTCCCCATGCGGTCGCAAATGGTACTCCCGCGTCCGGTGCGACGAACCCACCGAACGGCCAGCTACCGTAACCGTCCGTGCGCCGCCGTCCTGTCTCGCTGCTCGCGCTCGCGCTGCTCCTCGTGCTCGCCGTCGCCGCCCCGGCGCAGGCGCTCGACCGGGCCGGCCTGAGCTCCACCCTCGCCAAGCTGCAGCCGCGCCTGGGCACCTCGGCAGGCGCCTACGTGGTCGACCTCGCGACCGGCGAGCCGCTCTACGCCCACCGCGAGAACCTGGCGCTCGCGCCGGCCTCCAACGAGAAGCTGTTCGTCACCGCCACCGCGCTGCTGCGCTTCGGCGTCGGCGGGACGCTCGCGACGACGCTGCGCTCCGCGCCCGGCGTCACCGTCGGCGCCGACGGCGTCCTGCGCGGCGACCTGTACCTCGTCGGCGGCGGGGACCCGACCCTCGGCGATCCCGGCCTGACCTCCCTGGCCGACCAGCTCGCCCAGGCAGGCGTCACGCGGATCACCGGCGGCGTGATCGGCGACGAGTCGCTCTTCGACACCCTGCGCGGCGGGCCCGACTCGGCCTACCGGCCCGACAGCGACCTCGGCGGCTGGCTCAGCGCGCTGGCCTGGCGCCACGGCCGATCGGGCGCCGGCAGCCCGGCGCAGGCGACCGCGACGCAGCTGGCGACGATGCTCAAGGCGCGCGACATCACCTACGGGCGCAAGCCCCGCGCCGGCGTCATGGCCACCACCGGCGCGACGGTCGCCCAGGCCGAGGCCGTGCCGCTGGCCACCGTGCCGTCGCCCACCATGGGCGCGCTCGTGGCGGCGACCAACCTGCCGTCGGAGAACTTCTACGCCGAGATGCTCGCCAAGGCCCTCGGCGCCCACTTCGGCGCCGACGGCAGCACGGCCGCCGGCCTGGCGGTCGCGCGCGCCGACCTCGCGACCTTCGGCATCCACCCCAAGCTGATCGACGGCTCGGGCCTCTCGCGGTCGGACCGGACAACCCCGCGCCAGGTCGTCCGCCTGCTGCAGCGCATGGACGGCCAGGACAGCGTCGCGACGTGGACCGCCTCGCTGCCGGTGGCGGGTCGGTCAGGAACGCTGCGCAAGCGCATGCGCGGCACCGCCGCCGCCGGCCGCTGCCAGGGCAAGACCGGCACGCTGATCGGCGTGAGCGCGCTCTCGGGCTACTGCACGACGACCGGCGGCGCCCGCGTCGCGTTCTCGCTCATCGAGAACCGCGTCTGCACCTCCTGCGCCAAGGCCGTCGAGGACCGGATGGTCGCCGCGATCGCCAAGCTCGACGGCTGAGCAGCGCCGAGCGTCGCGGCCCACGGGCGCAGTTCCGGCGCCTCAGCCGGCTGGTCGACCTCGTCAAGGCCGCCCGCGCGGCGGACCCGAGCCGTGGTGGGCGTCACTGCGGGTGCAGATCCCACACCCACGTCTGCAGGGGCTGCGCATCGGACTCCCGGCCCGCGTTGGTCCCCGAGAGCGCGCCGTCGTCGGGCAGCGGCCGGTCGGTCGGCGCCCAGATCAGGGCCGGCCCTCCGACGTAGACGCCCCAGTTGACGGCGTGGTCGTCGTCGCGGTTCGGGCACTGCGCGATCGTCCCCGGAACGGTCGCCGTGACCGGCTCCGTGAGCCCGAGCGTGTAGGTCGCGGGCGACCCCGCGGTGAGCGTCAGCACGTTGGCCGTCTGGTTGGTGACGTCGAAGAGCAGATCGACCGCTCCGTCCGCGAGCAGCTGGCATCCGCCGACCAGCGTCCCGCTGGCGTGGTAGTGGAACGACCCGCTCTCGACGCCGTAGTAGGTCGGCGGCGTGATGCCCGGGAATGGCGGCAGCGGCGACGGGTTCGGCTTGAGCACGACGTTGCCGCTCAGGGTGACCTGCACCGGGATCCCGCCGGGCATGGTCGAGAGGTCGGCGGTCGCGCTGTAGGTCCCGGCGAAGCGCCCGGTGCACACCGCGGCCTGGCGCGTGACCGCCTGGCGTGGGATGGCGACCCGCGGCGCCGCGGCGCCGCACCCTTCTTCGATCGGCACGAGGACCGGCGCCGCGCGCCCGCGGCGGGTGTCGGCGGTGACCTCGACCTGGCTCTTGCCGCCGCTGCTGGCGACGTGGAAGACGCTGCCGCTCTCGGGGGCGCGGATGTCCTTCTCGGCCAGCGGCGAGAGCGACGCCGTGCCCGACCGGACCTGGGAGGACGAGCTGGTCGGCAACGGCCGCCCGTCGTCGCGACCGCGCGCGACGACGGTGAAGTCGCCGCTCTGGCCCTTGCGCAGCGTCAGCGCGGCCGGGCTCGCGTCGGCGGTGACGCACTCGTAGTTGAGCATGTGGTGCAGGGTCTCGGCCCACCCGAGGATGGCCTGGATCTCGACGTTCCACGTCGTGCCGACCATCAGGAAGAAGAACCCGACGCCGCCGGAGGCGAAGTCCTCCAGGCGCACCTTCCCACCGCCCGCGACATTCATGTCCATGACGACCTTCAGGGGATCCTGGACCGACGCCGTCGGGTCCATGACCGACGTCGGCGCGATGTCGGTGCTCATGTCGGCGCTGCGCGACTCGCCGGTCGAGCTGCTGAGCACCTTGTGCGTGGCGGCGATCTCGACCCGCGTGCGCGTCACGACGGTCAGCTCGACGTCGAGGTGCAGCGGCCCTCGGACCGCCATGTCGTCGGTGTAGCCACCGGTGATCGTGGCGACGTCGCGGTACTCGGTCTCGACGACGGTGCGCTTGCCGCGCCGCTCCATCGAGTGGATGTCGGTGTCGACGAACGTGAGCTTGGCGACGACGGTTCCGCCGGCGTCGGGGCACTGGGGCCCGAGCACCGTGTGCTTGGAGGTCGAGGTGTGCGTCGCCCGCACGGTGGAGCCGTCACGGTCCTCGAAGGTCATCGTGGTGGACGTGGAGCTGGACTGGCCCCCACCGGTCTGCCCGGGACCGGGCGGGATCGGCGCGCCGCTCTGCGTGGTGCCAGGCCCACTCGACGCCGACGTCGCGCGCGGACGCGCCGCCGCCGCGGCGCCGCCTCGCACCTGCGCCTCGCGGGCGCGTGCGAAGGCGCGTTCGCCCCGCGTGGGCAGCGCCAGGA